>NZ_JAVKTS010000003.1:0-300000 GCF_031460495.1 Tissierella sp.
TTTGCTGTCAACTGTTTTTTTAAACTTTTTTTAAATCGTTTTTGATTTAAGTTTGTTTAATGTCTCAGCCGACTTTTACTATAATACTCTCTTTTCTTACTAAAGTCAACTGTTTTTTTGAACTTTTTAAAATCTTTAATCTGATTTGTTTTGCTCAATGTCGCAGCCGACTTTTATTATAATACATGTTTTTTAATACAAAGTCAATACCTTTTTCAAAAAAGTTTACAGCTTTAATCCACCATTCACTTTACACTACTAGTTATTCATTATCTTACATTTGCTGCTACTGCACTTCCTAGGGCTATAGAATATAGTTTTGTTTCATGATCATCTGCTCTTGATACTAAAACTATAGGAGCTTTAGCACCCATTACTATTCCTGCAGATTTACCCTCAGCAAAATAAGTAATACTCTTACCAATTCCATTACCCATTTCAATATTTGGAACTAAAAGAATATCTGCATCTCCTGCTACTGGAGATTTATATCCCTTAATTGCAGCAGAGGCAGAAGATACTGCTAAGTCTAATGCCATTGGTCCATCAACTATAGTTCCTTCAGAGAATTTGCCATTTTCACTCATAATCTTTAATTCATTTGCTTCTACTGTGGCTATCATCTTTGGGTCTACCTTTTCCTTAGCTGCCAAACAAGCTACTTTAACTTCTTCTCTTCCTAATGACTTTACTACTATAACAGCATTCTCTATAATCTTAACCTTATCTTCTAATGTTGGTTGTAAATTCATCCCACCATCTGTTAAACATATTAACTTCTCATAGTTAGGTATCTGATATACCATTACATGAGACAGTAGGGAGTCAGTCCTAAGTCCCCATTCCTTATTCAATACTGCTTTTAATAGTATAGATGTATCTACTAATCCTTTCATTATAAAATTAGCTTCTCCATTAGAAACCATTTTAACCCCAATTTCTGCTGCCAAATTTAGGTCTTTTTCATCTATTATTTTGAATTCACTAATATCCAATCCTTTTTCACGAGCAATTGCAATAGTCTTTTCCTTGTCTCCAATAAGTATAGGCTCTGATATTCCCAACTTACAGCTCTCCACCACTGCTTCAAGCACTTCTTCATCATGAGAAGCTACTACTGCTAGTTTCATTTTTCCTTTGTTTTTTAATTCTAGTAATTCTTCCAATCTTTTAATTGTCATAATTGTCCCTCCAAATAATAATATTATTATAATAATTCCTCTAATCTTTCCTTTTGAATGATCATGTTCTCATCCTGTGGATTTAAGGTGACTGCTTTACTTATATCTATATAAGCATTCTTTAATTGCCCTAACTGCATATATCCTAGTCCTCTATTAAATAAAAGCTTATAATCATCGGTAATATTCTCAATTCCTTCAGTAAATACATCAATTGCTTTATCTATATCCCCTATTGAATAGAGGCAAATACCCAACTCATTATAAATATCAGATACTTCTTTATTAAGTTCCAATGCCTCATAGAAATAATCAATAGCAATCTCGTAATCAGCAAGACCTTTATAACAAGCACCTATAAAATACTTAAGTTCCCACCATTTATTGTAACTAGGCAATAGTTTTAAAAATACTTCCAAAGCTTTGTCAAATTGACCATGAGATAAATAAGTAAGCCCCGACTCTATTGCTACATCATTTTCTATAAGATCGATCTCTTCTCTTATTTCTTGTAGTCTAAGCTCGTCCTTATCTAAAGTCAAATACTTTGTCCATATAAGTTTTGCTTTCAAATATTGCTCAAAAAACCTATAATGATAGCCTAACTTATAGTAAGCCAATGGATAGCTATTATCTAAATCTAATATAGTTTCTAATTCCCCAGTGGATTTATTCAAAAATTCAATGGCCTCTTCCTCTTCTTCCTTCTCAAAATATTGCTTTGCTATTTCTTCTAACGCAAGAGAATAATTAAATATTCCATTAATATTCTCAGGATTAATAAATTTTAGTGCTCTAAACAAAACAGCACCATTATCATAATCATTATTATCTAATAGCCTAATCCCTTGATAAAATATATATTCTTCAACATTATGGGTGAACGCCATAAGTATATCCTTATACTCTTCTATATGAAGAAAGTCTTCGTCTACACCCATCAAATAAATAATCCCATCTATTATATGAGTTAAATTGATTTCGTCTTCTAGATTCCCTTCTTTTATTTCACTAACAAGGACATCAGTTAATATAGGTAAAGGAATAAGCTTATCTCTAGGATATCCTTTAATATCTACTACTGCTTCCTCCTTTAATTCAACAAAAGTAACTTTATCTGTTTTCTTTTTAAAATAATCATTAATAATATCCATATATCCACCTTCTATTTAAAATTTATTCATATACATTCTTTTTCTTCTAGTACTAGTACTTAAAAGCTTATACAAATGCCCTCTATAAATCATTAGGAAAGAAAATATTCCTTGCCCTAATAAATACTTTATAATGCCTACTATATCTAAACTAAATGCTGTAAATATATGAGTAGCAAATAAATCCGTTATAATGCTGCCAGTCAGAAAAAACAAAGCTATATATAGTACTACATTGGGTATCAACCAGTTTAACCAATTTTCCTTCATAAAATCAACTGCATACATTATACTATCCATAGGTTCTAAAGTCTTTAAATACAGCGTCTCTGGCAAAGCATTCAGTATAACTAATACTGAGATACTAACGATTATACTTAGGTAAACGCCATTTGGTCCTAAAATTCTAGTAACAGTATCTAATAAGAAGCTTCCTATCCAAGCAAAGAAAAATATCGTATATATCTTTCTAAGAAAATATTTAAATCCATCTTTAAAATCTTGAAATGTTATTTTATTATAATTTATTATATTAAATAGTAGATATAAATAGTTGGAAATCATACTTGCACTAAATATAGCTAAAATGATTCCAGCAAATATGGATAATACCCCTGTAAACAAAGTCAAGACAACTCTATATATAACAAGATTTATTGCTATATATACGATTCCAGTAAGAATAATAGGCAAATTACTTAATAGACTAGTGATTGTCTTCTTTATAGTTTTTTTATTGATTAATAAAAAATCTTGTAAAATTTCCAATTAAATCAGCTCCTTTATTATATGGCTAATATCATAGGTCTTACATCTATTTATTACTCCCTTTTGATAATGGAATAATATATTTACTTGATTATCTTCATCCTTATAATTATAGCCATTATTAATTATTTTAAAAATGTCAACTTCAAATGTTCCAAAAGCTACATTCTTAATTACTTTTTTAGTTGGTATGTCTTCGTACTCTTTCAAATATTCTCTAATTACTCTTTCATCCTTTAATATTTCATGAATACTCTTTTGATCTAAATCTCCTTCAACAGGCTTCATACCTATAGGCATTTTAGAATCTTTATTGTTTTTAATAAAATCAAACCTTAACAGTTCAATAAATACATTAAGATCATGAAACTCTTTATGTTTATAAAACTCTATTAATATTTCATATAATCTATTTCTACTGTTGGAAACTTTATTATATTCATTTGCTTCCCAGAACAAAGAGAAATCCTCATAGAAATCAAATGCATTGTCATAATGATTAATGACTATATATTCTAAAGAATTTTCAAAATACCCTTCATTATAATATTTATCTACTAAATCTTCTATAGATTTTAATTTAAGTATATCCATATATTTTATAAAATCATTCTCTAATATCTCATATGGTGGCTTATCTAAATACATAAATCCATATTTGTCTTGATCTTTTCTTAGGCCCGAACCCTTTAGTAATTTTAAAAATCCTAATTGTATCTTCTCAGGTCTAATTTCATATACATCATTAAATGATTTCTTAAATGAACTATATCCTTCGTAAGGAAGTCCAGCAATTAGGTCTAAATGTTGATGAATGTTTTTATATGATTTTATCTCCTTAGTGATTTCTCTTAGTTTATTAAAATCAGTAATTCTCCCAATTGCCTCTATTGTGTCCACATTAGTTGACTGCACACCTACTTCAAATTGAAATAGGCCTTCCTTTACAGTGGATAAGAAGTCCATCATCTCTCGATCCAGTAAATGTGCTGTGACCTCGAAATGAAAATTAATATTTTCTGGATTCTTATCTATAATAAAATTCATTATCTCTATTGCATATTCCTTATTTGCGTTGAAGGTTCTATCTACAAATTTGACCTGCCTTACTTTAGCTTCTATTAAATTGTTTAACTCTTCCTTTACTCTCTCTATTTCAAAATACCTTACCCCTTTAATGGTTGATGATAAACAAAATTCACAATTGAAGGGACATCCCCTAGAGCTTTCAAAGTATATTATTTTGTTTTCAAATTCATTACCTAAGTCTTTATAGGGTGATGGTAGTATATTTAAGTCCTTAATCAAAGGTCTTGGAGAGTTTTTAATAATTCTATTCTCTTGATTATAAATTAATCCCTTTATATTAGCATAATCTTCATTATTATCCATCAGATTCCCTATTAATTCCCTAAAGGTCTCTTCTCCCTCACCATATACTATAAAATCAACAAAGGGATTGTCCTCAATAATCTTCTCCCCATCAAAAGAAACTTCTGGTCCACCTAGCATTATCTTTATCTTAGGATTCACAATTTTTAAGGTTTGTGCTATCTCTAAAGTCTCTGATAAATTCCATATGTAAGTAGAGAACCCTATAATATCTGGATTGCTCTTATATAAATCTGAAACTATAGAATCTAAGCTTTGATTTATTGTATATTCTTTTATTTCTGCTTCAATTATATCAGAAACAAATTCCTTTAAATATCTAATGGCTAAACAAGAGTGAATAAATTTGGAATTCAATGTAGTTAATATTACATTCATCTATATACCTTCCTTTTTTTGTATTAAATACATTATAACACTACTTTTTAGTCTTATACACCATAAAATAAGTAAATATTTAGATTAACCATTGAACTTTTGACAAAATTCTTATAGAATAGATTGTATAATACAAGAGGAAGGAGATAATCCATGAGAGAGTTTGATAAGATTTCTATTCAAGAAATGTCTAAGGATGATATGCTTTTAATTATTGAGGCCTTGGAGTATACAGGCAACAATACTAAAATAGATGATTTTTTAGCTTTAAAAGATAGTATAGTTGAGGAGCTAAGTTCTTTGGCGGAAATTGGCGAAAAAGATTTCCTAGAATATTTAAAGAAATAGACCCATATAAGGGTCTATCTTTTAAATAAGTACATACCAGTTTTTGTCTGGACTAGAGAAGTAAGGCTATTGCCCTTTACTTCTTTTTTTATTACTTTTGTATCACCAAGTAAGGAATGAAAAAATATCTCACCCTCAGTATAAGAAAAAACATCTGGCAAAATATATTCCTTTATTACCAATTGAGCAGGGTCTATTCTAGACTTTCGTAGTCTTAAAACATAATTTCCAAGATTAGTATAAAACTTCGGAATATCATATTCTCGATTTTGCAAATACATAAAATCATATAGGATGCTACCTATAAAAGTCTCTAGCTCTACCTTGTTCAACACATCTATGCAATCTTCTAAATATACAAATCTATTGCTTTTAATTCCATTTAGAGTATTTAACAAATGTATTCTTTCTTTTTCAAATTCTATTTTAAATTTTCCTGGATAATCTAATATTTCAATTCTATAATACTTTTTATATTTATCTATAAACTCTCTTTGAGAAAAGCCAATAGCATTTTCCTTAAGCTTGTCTATTATATTTTCTTCCTTATTAAGGACTAAATATAGTAAGTATCCAGTATATATTGAATCAAAAAGACTTTGCAAATTCCCTGTTGAAAACATTACATTTTTTATTACTTCTTCCTCAATTACCCTATATTCCTGATTTACTAATACCAATGGTATTATCCTACTAATGATTGAATCATCTTTTTCTTTCCAATATATATCGGGATTTACTCTTCCTTGTGTATTCAGCAAGGAAGAGTTCTCACCATTCCTGTAACTTACCCATAGCTTTAATTCTTCTACAAATCTAGTATAGTCTATCCTAATTCCATGTTCATCTACCATAGGCATTAATGCCTTTATTGCAATTACAGTTAATTGTGATATATAACTATATCTCTTATTTCTATTAAAGTCTTCTTTAAATACATTTAACAACAATTGTTCTAGATCTATTATTTCCATATATCTACATTCTTTCTGGTGCTTTCATCCCAAGTAAGTCTAATCCTGTCTTTAAAACAGTTTTAGCTGCAAAGGATAACATAAGTCTTGCTTTCTTTAATTCTACATCCTCTACAATTATTTGGCATGCATTATAGAATTTATTATAAGCCTTTGCTATTTCAATTATATGTCTAGTAATAAAATACGGTTCATTCTTTTCCATAGAATCTACTACTACCCTTGGGAAATCATATAAAAGTCTAGAAATATTTATCTCTTCTTCAGTACTTAAAAGGCTATAGTCCACATTGTCATCTATATTAAACTCTCCTCTTTCAAGAAGTGAATTTATCCTTGCATGAGTATATTGAACATAAGGACCAGTTTCACCTTCAAAACTTAAGGTCTTATCCCAAGAGAATACATAATCTTTAATTCTTTGATTAAATAATTCTTGGAATATTACTGCACCTATACCGACTTGTTTTGCTACTTCATCTTTATTTTCTAGTTTTGGATTTCTTTCATTTATTATATTGAGGGTATTATTGACTGCCTTATTTAGGACATCCTCCAGGAATACAACTCTTCCTTTTCTAGTAGATAAAGTCCCATCTTCTAGACTTACCATTCCAAATGGAATATGGATACAATCTTTTGCCCATTCATGCCCCATAAGTTCTATTACTTTCATCCAAGCTTTAAAATGAAGATTTTGTTGAGAAGCTACTACATATATGTTTTTATAGAAATCATATGTTTTCTTCCTGTAGAAAGCAGCTGCAATATCCCTTGTAGTATATAATGTAGATCCATCACTCTTCATTATAAGCGCTGGTGGCATTCCATGCTCTTCCAAATCTACTAAATATGCACCATCTGATTCTTTTAACAGATTTTTTGATTTTAATTCTTCGATTACTGCAGGCATTTTGTCAGAATAAAAGGATTCACCAGCATAGGAATCAAATTTAATATTCAACATATCATATACCTTATTGAATTCTTGTAAGCTTATCTCTCTAATCCATTCCCATAATGCTACTGCTTCTTCATTGCCATTTTCTAATTCCTTAAACCAGTATCTAGCTTCATCTCTTAGTTCTTCCTTTTCTTCAGCTTCTGCATTAAATCTAACATATAGTTTTAATAGTTCATTTATAGGATCAGCTTCTATTGCTTTCCTATCGCCCCATTTCTTATATGCAGAAATAAGCATACCAAATTGAGTACCATAATCCCCTAAGTGATTAATAGCAACTGTATCAAATCCAAGGAAAGTATATATCTTATATAAGGCATTTCCTATAACAGTTGTTCTAATATGCCCTATATGGAAGGGCTTTGCGATATTTGGTGATGAATACTCAACTATAACAGTTTTACCATTTCCCATATCAGAAGAACCGTACTTAGTCTGTTTTTCCTTAATCTCATTTAAAGTACTTTCAGTAAGTTTATCTTTATTAATAAAGAAATTTAGATATGGTCCATTATTTTCTATCTTTTCAAAGTACTTATTATCCCCAAATTTTCCTGCTAACTCCTCAGCAATAACTGGTGGTGCCTTTCTAAAAGCTTTTGCTAACCTAAATACCGGAAAAGCGTAATCACCCATATCATATGATGGCGGCACTTCTATTAAAGAAGATATTTCTTCTTCTGTAAGAGCATCTACTTCAGACTGAATTAATTTAACAACTTCTTCTCTAAAATTTAACATCTTCCCAACCTCCTTAAAATAGTAAAGCTCCCGTCTCTAAAATAAGAGACGAGAGCTAACCCGTGATACCACTCTTGTTGGCATAATATATGCCCACTCGAAATTTTAACGCTACTAGCGTAATATCCTACTCATTTCAGATATATTCTCCTGAGTTCTCTTCAAATATTTCCTATGTACTGGCTTCCACCAACCCAGCTCGCTTTTCCACGGTAAATACCTTACTCTCTCAATCTACGAATTGTTATATAATTATTACTATATAATATACAATATTAGATAGATAAATACAAGGTTTATTTAAAAATATTCTATTAATATATACTTTTTAATACTATTGCTATTCACTCACATCCCAAAACAACAATTTCCCTTATTTAATTTACCTAACTAATTGTCATATTGGTGATTATTAAGTCTTTTGTTATGAATCACTGTAAATACTATTCGACCTACACCCATACATAGAATTGTCATAGCATTAAATGCAACTATTATAGACTTGTATTCTTCAGGCATACCGATTAAGAACAGCATATAAAAAAGTCCAACAAACAATCCAAATACAAAATAGAGTGGTCTCAAGATTGCTTTTGATTTTGCTATTACTTCCATATCGCTCACTAAATAAACATTACCTATAATAAGATAACTTACAGCTTCACCTAAGTGTAATGTTAAAAATTGATGCAAAAATAAACCAATATAATAGTTTTGATTTATCCTTTGCAAAATAAGAAATGTAAGCATAGCAAAAATTAAATTAATCCCAATTCCTCCAGATGCAATAAAAATATTTTGTTTTCGATTTAGTAATCTTGCCTTTTCCATATCAACAGGTAGAGGCGTAGAGAAAAATAAATATGGCTTTACAGTTACCTGCCACCAGTTCTTCTTACATCCATATTTGTAATAAAGAAGTGCATGACCAATCTCGTGCAGATAAATCACTAAATACAATGCTAAATAACTTATAAAAATGCTAATTGACATTTTCAAACAATCTCCTCCCTTAGACTCCTCTACAACATCCTAAATAATAGTCAATAGCCCATGTCAATATCTTTTCTCATTCTTTTTATTTGTACATATAATTAAAGATAGGGTCAACCCTATCTTTTTCCATAATAAAAATAATAGTATACTTCTTCACCTTTTACAAAATAATCCTCGTATCTTCCACCCTTCTCTAAAGATCTGGATTGTTTATCATAAATAGGCTTATAGTCTAGATTTTTTATTTTTTCTTTTATATTATTTAGAATAAACTCTTTTTTGTATTTATCATCTATTTTACTATTTACACTGAAATTTTTAAATATTATATAAGAACCTATTAAACAGGCAATCTTTTTAACATAATTATCTATTTTGTTTAATAAGAAATGCTCATTATAGAATGCATAATTACTGCTTCCAGAAATATCAACAAGAACATCTATTGATTTATCTTGTATAGGAATTTTGGTAAAATCAGAACATATGAAAATTATATTCTTATTGCATTCTATAGTCTCCAGCATCCCTTTCAAAAACTTATGTCTGCCTAAATCATTATCAATAGCTATATAAATTGAATCCTCAGGCAGTTCATTATAAATATTTCTTAAGAAAAAACCAACACCAGATCCCAATTCTAATATTGTTTTATTTTTAAAATCATCAAAATCTATTTTTTTACAAACCAACTCTAAATTTTTATACATATTATCTAAATATTCAATATCCGTTGAGCTTATATATTCTTCTATATAATTAGAGTCAAATTGAAATCCATTATGATTTAACTCATCGTTAATTATCAATATCCCATCTTCAATATTATACTCCACTCCACACTTGCATTTTAAAACCCCATCAATTACTTTATTTTTATCTATATTTCCTTTTAAGAGAATTAAATCATCTTTGCATTGCAAACATTTAAATATATTCAAATTTCTAAAATCAATACCAATTTTATTTCTAGGTTTTTCTTTACAATTGTTTAACTCCTGTATTTCAAATTTAAGATTATCTCTAATTTCTTTAAGATTACCTATTTCCTGTTCTATACTCTTATATTTATTATCAAAAAATGTTTTATAATATTGATTTTGTTCATATGGAGTGAGATTTCCAAACCTTCGAAATATGAGTATAGCCTTTATTTCATTTAATGTAAATCTCATATCTTTTAGGTTCAAAATATCTTCTAGATCTGATTTGCATCTATCATCAAAATGATATTGTCCTCCCTGCATTTCAGGTATAATCAATCCCAACTCCATATAATGCCTAACAGTATCTATTGTAAGATTGTTACTTTCAGCGAATTTTCCTATTCTCACTAAATCACCACCTAATATTATAATAATATCATAAAATGGCAATTTATGTATCCCTAGTTTTGATATGAAAAAATGTATCAAAATACTATTTATAGATCCTTTAGCTTATCTGCCAACAATATTTATTGTATAGATAGATGAGCTATTTCAAAAGATAGTGTCTAAATAAAAAGATGCGCTTCATAACTGATTTATCAGTTATGAAACGCATCTTTTTTAAGACTTTTTATAAATCACTTATTTAACTTCAACTATTGTAACTCCGTCTCCGCCTTCACCATATACACCTAACCTAGATGTTCTAACATGCTTATGTCCTCTTAGATAACCTTTTATTCCATCTCTTAGGACTCCCGTTCCTTTGCCATGGATTATATTTATTTGCTTTAATCCAGCAATATATGCATTATCCAAGTATTTATCCAATTCAAGGAAAGCTTCATCTAGGTTTTTTCCTCTTAAATCAATTTCTGTACTTATGTCCTTAGATTTGGAGCTCATTATTGTTTTGTTAGATCCGCGAACTCTCTCCTCTTCATCTGAATTTGCTCGCCTTAAGGTAGTTATATGAGCTGTTATTTTCATTATACCTACCTGAATTCTAACATTCCCATTATCATCAGGGTCTTCAAGAACTGTTCCCTTTTGACCAAAAGTCAATACCTCTACAGTTTCACCAGCCTTAAGATTCTTCGGTGGTTTTTTGGCTTTTACATTTAAAACATTAGCAGATACTTCTCCCTCTGCTATATTTAATTTGGCCTTTAACTTATCCTGTGCTTCCTGAATCTTTTTATTTCTATCCTTTTCAATTTCAGATGATATTTCTCTTAGTTCGCCTACTAAAGAGTCAGCATCTTCTTTTGCTACTCTTAGGATGTTTCTTGCATCTTCCTTAGCTTTTTGAAGAATCTTGTCTCTCATTTCCTTTGTTTTATCTTTTTCTACAGCTAAGTCTTCCTTTAGTCTTGCAACTTCTAGTCTATACTTTTCAGCCTCAGCTCTATTTTCCTCAGTAGCTAATCTATCCTTTTCCATAGCCTGTAGTACATCTTCAAATTCTACATTTTCATTGGAAATTAACTCCCTAGCATAGTCTATAATATATTCCTGTAATCCAAGCCTCTTAGATATTTCAAAGGCATTTGACTTCCCTGGCACTCCAATAAGTAATTTGTAAGTAGGGCTTAAAGTCTCTACATCAAACTCTACTGATGCATTTCTCACCTTTTCAGTAGTTAGTGCATATATCTTTAATTGGCTATAGTGAGTTGTAGCAATAGTTCTAACGTTTAACTTTAATAAACGGTCCAATATTGACATGGCAAGAGCTGCACCCTCAGTTGGATCAGTTCCAGCACCAAGTTCATCAAATAATATTAAACTATTATATTCAACCTTATCCAATATGTCCACAATATTTACCATATGGGATGAAAAAGTTGATAGGGATTGCTCAATACTTTGCTCATCTCCAATATCTGCAAATACTTGATTAAATATAGCTATCTCAGAATTAAAATCAGCAGGAATATGAAGTCCAGATTGAGCCATCAAGGTAAGCAAGCCTACAGTCTTTAGTGTAACTGTTTTACCTCCAGTATTTGGTCCTGTGATTATTAGAGAATTAAACTCTTTTCCCATATATACATCTATTGGCACAACTTTCTTTACATCCAATATAGGATGTCTGCCTTTTTTAATATTTATATAACCCTTCTCATTCAAGATTGGTCTAGTGGCTTTCATATCTAGAGCTAATTTTCCTTTAGCAAAGATACTATCTAAGTCCTGAAGGATTTTTTGATTATTTAATATACTTTCAGCTTCCTGTGCTACTAAGTTTGATAGTTCTCTAAGAATTCTCTCTATCTCTTCTCTTTCCTTTAATTCTAGCTCTTTAAGTTCGTTGTTTAAATTAACTATAACCATAGGCTCAACAAATATAGTTGCTCCACTTGAACTCATATCATGAACTAATCCAGGTACTTGCCCTCGGTTCTCGGATTTAACTGGTATTACATACCTACCTTCACGCATGGTTACGATATTATCTTGTAGGTATTTTTTATTGGATTGAGAATTTATTATAGAGTTTAACTTGTCTTTTATAGACTCATTTTTACTGATTATTTGTCTTCTTACATTTCTCAATGTAGAGCTAGCATTATCAGATATATCGTTCTCAGATATAATAGCATTATTTATTTCATCTTCAATATGTTTAAATATCCTAAGATCCTCTACTAATCCTTCGATTATAGGAAATGCTGAAGCTTTATCATCCTTTGACTCCTTAATATATCCTTTCAAGCCTCTAGACACCCTCAGAGAATCCGATACCTTAAGTAATCCTCCCGGACTAAGGGAACCACCTATTTCTACCCTCTTAACCTCAGGAGCAATACTGTGAATACCATAAAGAGGAGGATTACCTCTCTTAAGCATAAGAGAATATGCCTCTTCTGTTTCTCTTTGAAGATACTCTATTTCTTCAATATTAGTTAAAGGTTCTATTTCTTTTATCTTATCCTTACCTAATTGTGATTCTGCTTTTCCAATTAGAATTTCAATAATCTTATTATACTCTAATGCCTTTAAAGTCTTTGCATTCATATATTCACCTCATTTACATTACACCTCTAAAATAGTGGCCATTTGTAATACTTGTATTTTCTCTAAAACTTTCTATAAATTCTCTTGCAGCATTATCATCTATTACACCCTTACTATAGTCATAGAAGGCTCTTTGTATATTTCTAATGTTTTTTGACTCCATGGTAAAATCTAATCTTGCCATGGATATTCCGTTATTGTAAATCTGTTTTAAACTATCTAGTACCATTAGTGGAACAGAGTTGTAAATATTTGTAAATCCATCTCTTCTATCCATCTTAAATGTAACATTCATTCTATCTTTTATTCCATATCCCTTAGCATACTGGCAGCTTCCACAAGCCTTATCATTTTTACATCCCTTAACCAAAGACATAGGACAGTGCTTTGTAACCATAACTGGTAAATATCCATAGACAATAGCTTCAGTTAAAGCAGCTGAATCTTCGTTAATCTTCTTAATTTGATTTAGATTTAATTCTGGCGATAATGTTATACTGCCAAGACCAATTTTCTCAAGATAATCTAATGTAAAGTTATTAAATACATTAAGCCCAATGTCTCCATGAATCTTTAAATCAAATCTATCTTGCATATATTTTAGACTTCCAAGATTTGAAACAGATATACCATCAATTTCTTTCTCTACAGTCTCAATGATTTCACCTAAATTGTCTAATCCCTCTTGATATAGTATTTTATCAGTCCAGATATAAATTTCTTTATCCTGTTCTTTTACTTTATTAACTGCCTTTTCTAAATTTTCATAGAAAGCTAAATATACTCTATCTAATTTATCTAGATCAAGTTGATTAAATTGATCCATACTATTAACTCTTACGCTGATTTTATTATCCGTATCTTTCCTATCCTTAGTGAATTTAAAAAAGCTTTTCTTTTTCTCTTCATACTCCTTAGAGTCTATAGCTTTTCTATGATTAGTCTTTTCTACTAGTTTATCTAATTTTTCAATAGCATCTCGTCTTAGGAGATTCAGTGTAGATACTGGAAGATATGCTCCTTCATCAAGATTAATACTTATATTATTTAGGCTATAAGTAGTATCACCCAGCTTTGATAATTGTTCAATTACCTTTTCCTTTGTAAGAGATACCCTTTCAGATCTTTCTACTTTGGATTCTGCAATGGCAGTAACCATCTTTCCCCTATACATAATCATTAATTTTGGATTTTCATCTATGTTTATATTTATTTCCATATCTATAGGATTTTTTATTCTTTCTGCTTGGTAACTCGCCTTAGAATCATTTAATAGCTTTACACTGGAAGTCTTATATACTAAAGAATCATTTAATATATATCCAGGTTTTTCTATTTTCATTGTAGTACCCTTTTTCCCAGAGAATGGAGCCTTTATACCTTTATATTCACCATTTACAGTGATAAATTCCATTCCATCTCCTTCATCTATGTCCTCTTCAAGCAAGATAAATACATTATATTTATCTGCCCTAGAAACTTTGCCTAATAAGATCCCTCTGTTATCAGGTCTATCTACAGTGACTAAATTTCTACCAAAGTCCCCAAACATCAAGCCTTTAGTAAATCCTCTATTAAATATTTGTTCTACATCTTTCTTATCCTCAATTGATAAGTTTTTACTACCCTCATCTAATGCTTTTCTATAGTTTTTTACAACAGTAGCCACATATTCCGGTCTTTTCATTCTACCTTCTATTTTTAATGATATTATCCCACTTTCAACTATTTCTTCAATATCTTCCAATGTATTTAAATCCCTAGGACTAAGTATATGTTTCTTATCCCATTCTTTAATAACATTGCCCTTATCATCCACTAAAGTAGATGGCATCCTACAAGGTTGTGCACATTTTCCTCTGTTTCCACTTCTTCCACCAATCATACTACTCATTAAACATTGGCCAGAATAAGAAACACAAAGAGCCCCATGAATAAAAGCTTCTAGCTCAATTGGGGTGTTCTTGTGGATATATTTAATTTCATTTATAGGTGTCTCCCTAGCCAATACTACCCTAGTGAAGCCCATATCATGAAGAAACTCTGCGCCAGGCAAATTGTTTATGGTCATTTGGGTACTTCCATGGACATCTAGTCCTGGAAACAATTCTAGTATAAGATTGGCAAGACCTAAGTCCTGCACTATTATTGCATCAACATCTATTTCATAAAGAAATTTTATATAATCTATTACCTCTTCTATCTCAGTATTATCCATCAATATATTAGAAGTCACATATACTTTAACTCCTCTTAAATGGGCATAACTAACAGCAGCTTTTAGCTCTTCAAAATCAAAATTTGATGCATAATGTCTAGCGCTAAAAAGCTTTCCTCCTAAATACACAGCATTTGCTCCATTTTGTATAGCAGCATGGAGAGATTCCATACTACCTACAGGAGCTAGTAATTCTATATTATTATTCAATGGCTTAAACTTCCTCCTTGGCAAAAATATTTTTCTCATTATCTAATCGTCTTATTACTTCTCCTAATTCCTTCTTCGTTTCAATTAGTTCAATCTGATTATTAAATACTTTATCTTGTAAAGTCTTTATCATCTTTTGACTATCCGCAAGTTCTTTTTCCTTTAGTTCTAATGCTTGCTCATATTCAATTGCTTCTTTAGTAATATACTCAGTATCCATTTTTGATTTAAGTAGATCATCTTTATACATTTGACATTGCTTCTCTAGACTTTCAATAGTAGATTTTGCATCTCTTAATTCATCTATTGCACTTCCGTATTTTTCCATGGGATCCTTTGACTGATCTTCTAATTCTTCTAATTTTGATTTGATCTTATGCAGTTCATCTGCTATGTTTAACGCTGCTAAAGTAGCTGACATTGTTTGACAAAGTCTGTCATTCTTAGATGATAAATCTTTTATCTTCTTATCCACATAAACAGCAAGAGTTCTAACATAATCTTCATTATCAGATCCCACTACTGTAAAGTTACGACCATCTATTAATATGTTAATCTTCTTTTTTTCTGTCATAACTTATTCATCCCCCTTATAGTTTATAATCTATATATTCGACATAACTTCTGTTTTTCCTTCTTTTTTTGGAAAAAAGAGTAGATAATTCTACTCTTTTTTTATGATCTAAGCTTAGCGTCAAAACTATTTTCTAGATCATCTATGATAGCCTGTTGGATAATATTAACTTCCTCTTCCCTTAAGGTTCTATCAAAAGATCTATAAGTAATAGAATATGCTACACTCTTCATACCATCTGGTATTTGATCTCCAGTATATATGTCGAATAATTCAATTTTCTCAATTAATCCCTTCCCATGCTTTGAGATAGTCTTTTGAATATCTCCTACTAATACATCCTCCTTCATTACCAATGCCAAATCTCTAAGCATTGATGGATACTTAGGTAGTGCCTTGTATTTAATTTCAGTATTGGTTAATTCAACTATCCTATCAAAATCAATATGTCCAATATATACTCTATCTTTAATATTGTAATTTTGTGCAACATCTATATGGACTTCACCAATGGTACCTAATTCCTTACCAGCTAGGATTAACTTAGCTGTTCTTCCTGGATGGAAAATAGGATTATCCTCTTCTCTAATATACTCAACATCTTTTATTCCCAATCGTGCCAAAACAGTATTAACAGCTTCCTTTAATGAGTAAAAATCTTTTTTACCATATATACCAAAGGAAAGCACCTTTTTCTCTACAGGCAATTCAACTATTGGAAATTCTTTTCCTAAAAATATATTCCCTATTTCATATAAGTAGGCTTCTTCCACTCCACGACTGTAGTTTCTACTAAGTAGCTCCATCATATTTGAAATTAAAGTGGTCCTCATTACTGAATAGTCTTCTCCCAATGGATTCAAAAGCCTAATATACTTTCTCAAAGGACTATCTTCTGGCAGATTAATTTTATCATATGCCTTTGGGCTAATGAAAGAATAAGTCATTACTTCATTAAATCCTAGGCCTTGTAGGATTGATTTAGTTTTATCTTCAATTCTCTTTTCATATGGCTTTTCACCTCTGGTAAGCACACCTACTAATGGTTTGCTTTCTATATTATGAAAACCATAAAGTCTACCAATCTCTTCAATTAAATCTACTTCTGACTCGAGGTCAAGTCTAAATGTTGGTATTACAACATTGATTAAACCACCAAGGACCTCAGATTTCAATCCCAAACCATTTAGATAATCAACCATAGCATCAGTAGATATTTCAATACCTAATAGTTTATTAACTCTAGATGGTCTTAGGGTTATTGTACTCTCTTCTCTTTTTTCCTTATATAAATCAATATTTCCAGAAACAACTGTACCAGCACCAATTAGTTCAATTAATTGACAAACTCTGTCAACTGCTGTTTTTCCTAGATTTGGATCAATTCCTTTTTCAAATCTTGTAGATGCTTCTGACCTTAAACCGAATTTCTTTGATGTAAGTCTGATACTCTTCCCATTAAAA
This sequence comes from Tissierella sp., assembly GCF_031460495.1. Classification (NCBI taxonomy): domain Bacteria; kingdom Bacillati; phylum Bacillota; class Tissierellia; order Tissierellales; family Tissierellaceae; genus Tissierella; species Tissierella sp. The sequence continues at coordinate 17,313 of NZ_JAVKTS010000003.1, forward strand.
TTAGCTCCTTCTAACAGAACATACTTGGTATCTCTAGTGATTTCACTATCCAAACCACCCATCACTCCTGCAATACCAATAGCTTTTACAGCATCAGCAATAACCAAGTCCGATGGACTAAGTTCTCTCTCAACTTCATCTAAGGTAATTAGTTTTTCCCCTTCATCTGCCTGCCTTACAATAATCTTTCTACCTTCTACTTTTTCCAAATCAAAAGCATGTAAGGGCTCACCATATTCCAACATAACAAAGTTTGTTATATCTACTACATTGCTTATAGGCCTTATCCCAGCTTCCATAAGCCTTGTTTGCATCCAAAGTGGGGATGCTTGAATACTTACATCCTTTACAACCTTTGCATAATATCTATTACAATTATCAGATGCTACTTCTATAGAATCTAAATATTTATTTATTTCTTCTACTTCATTTTCTATTTTAATCTCTGGCTCTTTAAGTTCTACCTTAAATGTAGCTGCTGCTTCCCTTGCCATACCAATGATACTTAAGCAGTCTGGCCTATTTGGAGTAATTTCAAATTCAATAACATCTCCATCTAACCCCATAACATCTACTATGGAAGATCCCAATGGGTACTCTTTATCTAATATGAAAATACCATCTCTTACTTCCTTTGGAATAACACTGTCACTATATCCAAGTTCCTTTAAAGAACATAGCATTCCATAGGAATCCACTCCTCTAAAGTTAGTTTTTTCAATAGTAACATCTCCTGGTAATTTGGAGCCAACTATGGCTACAGGAATATAGTCTCCTACATTTACATTTGTAGCTCCAGTAACTATAGTTAACACTTCATTACCTACATCTATTTTACATATCTGAAGCTTATCCGCATCTTCATGTTTTTCTAATGCCAAAATCTTTCCTACTATGATATTTTCTATTCCTTTATTCAAAGGTATTATTGACTCTACATGGGATCCAGAAAGTGTAAGCCCATCAGCCAAAGTTCTAGAATCATCATTAGAATTTATATAGTCCTTTAACCACTTTATTGGTAATAGCATCTTCTCACTCCTCTTTCCCTCTAAAATTGTTCCAAAAATCTATTGTCATTTTCAAATAATAAACGAATATCTGTTATACCATATTTAACCATTGTAATTCTATCAATTCCCATACCAAATGCAAATCCACTATATTTTTCAGAATCAATGCCACAATTCTCTAAAACCTTTGGATGAACCATACCACAGCCTAGAAGTTCCATACTCCATCCTGTTTGATTACATGCAGGGCAACCCTCTCCTCTACATTTCAAGCAAGTTACATCTACCTCAGCAGATGGCTCGGTAAAAGGGAAATGATGTGGTCTATATCTAGTTTTCATATCAGCACCAAATAACTCCTTTATAAATATATCTAAAGTATGAATCAAATTAGCCATATTAATGTTTTCATCTATAACCAAGCCTTCTAGTTGATGAAACATTGGTGAATGTGTATCATCTACATCATCAAATCTAAAGGTTCTTCCAGCTGATACCATTCTAAGAGGAGCTCCTAACTCCTTCATAGATCTTATTTGTACAGGTGAGGTATGTGTTCTAAGAAGGATATCATCTGTTATATAAAAAGTATCTGAAAAATCTCTAGATGGATGGTTTTCTGGAGAATTTAATAAATCAAAGTTATTCTCCACTGTCTCTATTTCAGGACCATGAATAACAGAAAATCCCATGGAGATAAATAAGTCTTCCAGCTCTTCTACTGTAGCTAAAAGTGGATGTCTGTGACCTAATTTTTCTTTATGTACATCCATAGTTATATCTATCTTTTCCTTGCTCATCTTAGCTTTCTTTACTTCATCATTGAGTCTAGACTTCATAGATGAAATGGCCTCTTCTAATTCATCCCTAATTTCATTGGCTATTTGCCCAACTATAGGTCTTTCCTCTGCAACTAATTTGCCCATATCTCTTAAAACTGATGTAAGTTCACCCTTTTTCCCTAGGAATCTTACTCTCAATTGTTCAATATCTTCTAAGCTAACTACATCATTTATGCTGTTCAATGCTATTTCTTTGATTTCAAGCAACTTCTCTCTCATATTTTCCTTCATATTTATTACTCCTTTGCAGTAAGATAAAAAACAAGACCTTTTTCGTAGAACAAAGGTCAGAATCTCAAAGTATTTATTCAATTATAGCACCTAGTATTTCAAAACTCAAGAATTATTCACTCTTTGCTTCATTACTTCATACATTATTATAGAAGCCGCTACTCCTGCATTTAATGACTCTGCCTTCCCAGGCATTGGTATCTTAATTAGTTTATCTGACATAGAAAAAACTTCTTCACTAACACCCTTTGACTCATTTCCAATTACAAGAACAAATCCATTATTAAAATCAGCATCATATATTGGTATACTTCCATCTAAAGATGTTGAATATACTTGTATATTCATATCTTTAAGCTTCATTAACTCATCCATACTATCAGATATATAAAATAATGGAACCCTAAATATGGACCCCATAGTAGCCCTTACAACCTTAGGATTGTAAGGATCTACGCACCCCTCTGTAATTATTATACCATCTGCATTAAAAGCATCAGCAGTCCTGATTATGGTACCCAAGTTTCCTGGGTCTTGTACACCATCAAGAAATAACAAGAATGGCCTTTCATTATCGCTAATTTCTTCAATATTCTTATATTCAAATCTTCCAATTCCTAATACTCCTTGAGGATTTTCCGTATCTGAAATTTCCTTGAAAACATTATCTGGCACATATACTAAATTGTCCAGTAGCTTGATCTTTTCAAAAAACCCTGTTCCATCTTTAGTATTTAGTAGTTGATCTGTATATACTATATTTTGAACATGATAATTATAATTTATTGCTTCTTCAAGCATCTTTATGCCTTCAATAATAAAAGATTTATTTTTCATTCTTTCCTTTTTTCTATATAAGGATTTTATTTCTTTTATTAAAGGATTTTTAACACTAGTAATTTCCAGCATATTATTCACCAGCTTTTTTCTCTATTGTTTTAATATCATTTGTGCTTCCTATGACAACTAAAATATCATCTTTTTCTATTACAGCCTCACTATTTGGAGAAACATTTATTGTATTCCCTCTCTTTATTGCCATTACATTTACTCCATATTTTGTAGATAATTTTAACTGAGCCAAAGATCTATTTTCCCATTCTCTAAGGGCATTTACTTCTAGGATGCTATAATCTGGTGATAGTTCAATAAAATCAAGAATATTAGCAGAAGCTAGATTATGAGCTAGCCTAAGTCCCATATCTCTTTCCGGAAATATTACTCTATCAGCGCCTATTTTAGTAAGAACCTTTCCATGGATATCAGATAATGCCTTTGCTACTACTTTCTTAATACCTAACTCCTTAACAACTAGTGTTGCCATTATTGATGCTTCAATATCAGAACCAATAGCTACTACAGCAACATCAAAATTTCTTAGTCCTAAATCCTTTAATACCGTTTCATCCATTACATCTGCTTGAGCTGCATGAGTCACTTCATCAGATATTTCTTTAATAATATCTTCTGATATATCAATGGCTAAAACCTCATAACCTAAACTATATAAGGTTCTTGCAACAGCTCCTCCAAACCTTCCACATCCAATGATTGCAAATGATTTCATTCTTATAGCTCCTTTCTATCCCACCATTATATTTCCTTCAGAATATCTAAAGTTACCAGCCTTACTTCTTCTAGCAAAAACATACGCCATAGTTAGAGGTCCAACTCTACCTATATACATAGTTAAAATTATCATGACCTTCCCAAAATATGTAAGGTTTGGTGTAAGGCCTCTTGTTGATCCTACTGTTGCAAAGGCTGATGTTGTCTCAAATAAAACATCTAAAAAATTGGCTGGCTCTGTCACTGTTAAAACAAAGGATACCAAAAGTACTATAATCATTCCCACAGTGGTTATAGCAATGGATCTATTTATCACATCATAGGATATTCTCTTTTTAAAGGCCACAATATCCTTATCACCTTTTATCACTCCGATAGTAGTTAGTATAATAGTGCCGAATGTTGTAGTCTTAATACCTCCCCCTGTGGAACCAGGAGAACCTCCTATAAACATTAAGATTATCATGAGAAATACAGTTGTATCATAAAGTCCTGCTAAATTAACAGAATAATACCCAGCTGTCCTAGGAACTACAGATTGAAAAAATGATGCAATAAGTTTTTCAGAAATACTCAAGGGTTTTAAAGTAAGGGGGTTATTATACTCTATTAAAAGAATTATTATCATTCCGCCTAGCAGTAGAACGCCAGTAATTAGTAAAACTAATTTTGAATGTAGACTAAGTTTTTTAAAGTTTTTGTTTTTAGAAATATCTATATATACAGTGAACCCAAGTCCTCCTAAAATTATTAAAGCTGATATAGTCATATTGATAGTAAAATCTCCTACAAATGGCACAATACTGTCCCCTGTAAGGTCAAAACCAGCATTACAAAATGCAGATATAGAGTGAAATATAGAGAACCATATTCCCTTTGCCCCTCCATATATAGGTATGAATCTAGTTGCTAATAGCAATGCTCCTATGCCTTCTATTAGAAAGGTAGAAAGAACAACATATTTAGTCAATTTAACTAATCCAGACATAGTTTCCTGATTCAATTGTTCTTTTATTATTAACCTTTCTTTCAATGTAATTTTCTTTCCAATAATCAGAGCTCCAATAGTGGCTATAGTCATAAATCCTAATCCCCCCATTTGTATAAGAAGGATTATTACAATTTGACCAAATAAAGACCAATAAAAGCCTGTATTCACCACTACTAGTCCTGTAACACATACTGCGGATGTCGAAGTAAATAAAGCATTGATAAAACCGATGCTTTCCCCATTCTGTGTAGCCAAAGGTAAATTTAGCAATATAGCTCCAATAAATATCAGGCTACCAAATCCCAACGCTAAAACTCTTGGAGGATTTAACTTTAATCTCGCAAGTCTTCTTTTTATAAAATTCATGAAAACTCCTCCCAATTACATACCTATATACCCTTATTATTGCCTAATCATTACAAACTATTAAATAAAACAAAATAAAAGTCCCCTTACGGAACTTTTACTGTAATTTAACCTATAGTAGTTTTCTGATTATATACCTTTTGCAATTTCTACTAATTTTGCGAAGCCTTCTGCATCATGTATAGCCATTTCTGACAACATTTTTCTATTTACTTCAATATTCGCCTTTTTAAGACCACTGATGAATTTGCTATAGCTCATTCCATTTAATCTTGCAGCAGCATTAATTCTTGTAATCCAAAGTTTTCTAAAATCTCTCTTTCTTAGTTTACGTCCAATATATGCGTAGTTTAATGATTTCATAACAGCTTGATTAGCAGTCCTGAATAACTTAGACTTCGCTCCGTAATAACCTTTGGCTTGTTTCAATACTTTCTTATGTCTTTTCTTGGCATTTACAGCTCTTTTTACTCTTGCCATCTATAGTACCTCCCCGTATTCCAATTTAATTTTTATGGTATCATTGAATCTATTCTTTTTTGGTCACCTTTACTAACAAGAGTACCTTGTCTTAAGTTTCTAACTCTTTTAGCTGATTTCTTTCCAGTTTTATGGCTCTTATATGCCTTAAATCTCTTAAGTAAACCTGTACCAGTTCTTTTAAACCTTTTTGCTGATGCTCTATGAGTTTTCATTTTTGCCATGATGTTACCTCCTTCATTACTCCGATTTTGGTGTTAAATGCATTACCATATTTCGTCCTTCTAGTTTAGCAGCTTTTTCTACCGTTCCAACTTCAGAAATCAGTTTTACAAAATCATCTAATACTTCTCTTCCTATTTCAGTATGACCCATTTCTCTTCCTCTAAATCTAACTGAAACTTTAACCTTGTCTCCATCCTTTAAAAATTCATTAGCTCTTTTAGCTTTTACTTGCAAGTCATGAATCTCAATATTTGGAGTTAGGCGAATTTCTTTTACATTGATAATCTTTTGATTCTTTCTAGCTTCTTTTTCCTTCTTTGCTAATTCATACTTATACTTACCATAGTCCATTATCTTGCACACAGGTGGCTTAGCAGTTGGAGCAATCATAACTAAATCTAGTTTTCTTTCCTCCGAAGTTTCCATAGCCTGTTTAATAGATACAACACCTAATTGCGATCCATCAGAATCAATTAATCTTACCTCTTTTTCCCTGATTTCCTCATTAATCTGAAGCTCTTTGATATTACAGCACCTCCCAATTTTTTTAAATATAAAAAAGCGGGCATAGAATACCCGCTTAAATCCACAGAAATATAAATCTTATATAATAAGACTATTTCATAATTTATTAACCTTAAGAGCAAAAGCTATAAGGTGAGAAGCGGACACTTCTACTTAAACCCATTATTAAGTTTACCACATAATTATACATTAGCATCTGTCTTTTGTCAAATATAATTTTTCTAATTATTAATTCACTACTATTTTGCTAATTCATATAGTGCTTGTGCATATATTTTTGTTATTTTCATCAAATGCTCAATGGAAATATACTCATCTTTTTGATGTACTACATCTAATTGTCCTGGAAACATTGGTCCAAAGGCTACCGCATTATCCATTGCCCTAGCGTATGTTCCTCCACCAATTGTAATTGGTTCACTATCTATATCACCAGTCTGTTCTCTATATACTTTCATTAATTTTTCAACCAAGAAATTATCCTTCGGAACATATAAAGGCTTAGTATCACCATTGCCTTCAATCAATTGAAGTTTTGTTCCTTCAAGATTTTTTCTAATTCCATCATATACTTCCTTGGAGCTACTCTTTATAGGATATCTAACATTGATAGTTAAAGTAATCTTATCTCCTGCTAGTTTTATCAACCCAGGGTTGAAATTTAATTTACCAGAGACATCATCTTCAAAACCACAACCAATACCTTCACCATAATGCTTAAACCCTATTCTTTCATTGTATATTTTAATGAAATCACAAAGGTCACAGTGCCCACTTAGGCAGTTGGATAAAGCATCCATTAAATAAGAAATAGCATTTTCTCCCTTTTCTGGGGTACTACCATGAGCTGAGATACCTTTAGCCGTCAATTTAACAGTATTATCTTCAATATGAATATGAACTGGATAGTCTTTTTCTTTCATATAAGACTTATAATTATTCTCAAAGCTTCTTATATCCTGTACTTCTAAAGTTGCCTCTGCAAAATCAGGCACCATATTAGCTGCATTACCGCCTTTTATTTCTTTAAGCACAGTACCACAACAAGGATTTGATTCTAATTTTTGCTCTAAGTTAAATACTATTATTCCCTTTTCCCCATGGATGACAGGAAAATCTGCATCAGGAGTAAAAGCCATGGTAGGTGGCTTTTCATGTTTGAAATAATAATCCATGCAACCCCAACCTGTTTCCTCATTGGTGCCAAGTATTACCCTAATTTTTCTATTAAGTGCAACCCCTGATTCTTTTAGGGCTTTCATAGCATAAAGTGTAGCTATGGCAGGCCCCTTATCATCTATTGTACCCCTACCAAATATCTTTCCATCATGAATTTCTGCAGCATAAGGTGGATAGCTCCATCCTTCTCCTTCAGGTACAACATCTAGATGAACTAAGACTCCAACTGTTTCTTCTCCTTTACCAAACTCTGCATAGCCTGCATAACCATCCAAGTTTTTAGTTTCAAATCCCATTTCTTTTGATAATTCTAGTGCATATTCTAGAGCCTTATATGGACCTTCACCAAATGGCATATTTAATTTTTCATTCTCTTCCACACTTTTAATTCTTACTATTTCTTGAGTTGATTGAATTATTTTTTCCTGATAGCTGTCAATTAAATTTAAGAAATCCATTTAATTCACCTCTCCTTTCATATCTATCCATATTATACCTTTATTCATATTTTCATACAACTTTAATATTTTTCTTTTATATAAATTCAATTAAATGGTTACACTAACTTTAGAAAAAAAAATAAGGTGGGGATAAATTGAAAAAGAAAAAAATAATATTCTTTTTTCTGGTACTAGGGTTTATATTCTCATTTATACTTGTCTACGACACAATATTTCCAATGACTAAATTCCTGAATTTTAAGTTAGGAGATAAAGTGACAGTATGGATGATTACTCTAATACTTTGTATTCTTTATATCAAATCTGATACCAAACCACAGCTAGTCCCCTCTGTTTTATCTATTGAAAAAGATACAGGGAGGGATAGGGATAAGTCTGATGTATCATTTAAAGATGTGGCAGGGTTAGATGAGATAAAAGAAGAACTGCAGGAAACTATTGATTTTATTAACAACTCCCTAAAGTATAAAAAAATGGGTGCTAAAATACCTAAGGGAATTTTATTTCACGGACCACCAGGTACCGGTAAAACATTACTAGCAAAAGCAGTAGCTGGAGAGACAAATTCTACTTTTCTCTACGCCTCAGGATCAGAATTTGTAGAAAAATATGTGGGCGTTGGTGCTAAAAGAGTTAGAACACTTTTTGAAAAGGCAAAAAAAGAGGCACCAAGTATTATCTTTATAGATGAGATAGATGCCATAGGCACAAAACGAAATCTAGAATCCAATAATGAAAAGGATCAAACACTGAACCAACTTCTAGTAGAGATGGATGGATTTAGCACCAACGAAACAGTCATAGTAATCGGGGCTACCAATAGATTAGACTTACTAGATGAAGCCCTGCTAAGACCTGGTCGATTTGACAGGCATATATTTGTAGGCAATCCAAATGTACGAGCAAGAGAACAAATATTGGAGGTACACACAAAGAATAAACCATTAGATAAGACAATAGATATAAAATCCATTGCAAAGAAAACTACTGGCTTATCAGGAGCAGAATTAGCCAATATAGCAAATGAAGCGGCTATTATTGCTGTTAGAAAAAATAAAAATATAATATCTTCATCAGAATTTGATGCAGCCATTGAAAGAGTATTGGCAGGACTAGAAGTAAAAAATCCAACAGTTCTACGCAAAGAAAAAGAAACTGTAGCAATACATGAAGCAGGCCATGCATTAGTATGCAAAATGTTAGAGACTGATATAGTACAAAAAATATCAATAGTCCCAAGAGGTCAGGCCCTAGGTTATGTACTAAAATTCCCTGATGAAGAAAGATATTTAATGACCCAGTCAGAGCTAGTAAATAGAATAACTGGATTGTTGGCTGGTAGGGCCGCTGAAGAAATAGTCTTCTCTGATATCACTACAGGGGCCAAAGACGATTTAAATAAGGCTACGGATATAGCTAGGGCAATGGTATGCAACTATGGTATGAGTGCTTTAGGAACTATGGCTTTAGATGAGTCATACATTAAGTATAGCTCTGAAATGATTCGAATTGAGATAAAAAAGATCACAGATGAAAGATATATTGAAGCACTTAGAATAATCGAAGAGAACAAGAAGATACTACATCATATTGCCAATACATTGTTGGAAAATGAAACCATAGATAGTGAAGAATTAGAAAAAATCTTCAAAATATACGAGAAGCCATTGCCTGCAATTCAGGCAAATTAAAATAAGTTTGGATTTTGGTGCCAGGCACCAAAATCCAAACTTATTTGTTTATTATCTTTTTTCTTGGATTTCTTTTGTAATTTGATTTACAAACTCTTCAACTTTTACTTGACCAAGATCTCCATTGTCCCTTGATCTAACTGATACCAACTCTTCTGTTACTTCTTTTTCACCTACTACAAGCATATAAGGAATTTGTTGTAATTGGGCCTCTCTGATTTTATATCCTACTTTTTCAGATCTAGCATCCACTTCAACTCTAATACCTTTATTAGCCAATTGCTTTTTAACTTCATATGCATAATCATTGAATTTATCTGAAATAGGAAGGATAGTTGCCTGTATTGGAGCAAGCCATGCTGGGAATTTACCTGCAAAATGTTCTATTAATATTCCCATAAATCTTTCCATACTACCATATATAGTTCTATGAATCATAACAGGTCTTTTCTTTTCATTATCATTGCCAACATAAGTCATATCAAATTTCTCTGGTAATTGGAAGTCTAATTGAATTGTACCACATTGCCAAGTTCTTCCGATAGCATCTTCTAATTGGAAGTCTATCTTTGGTCCATAGAATGCTCCATCACCTTCATTTAATATATAATCTATTTCTTTTTCCTTCAATGCTTCTATTAAACCATTTGTTGCAATTTCCCATTGTTCTTCAGTTCCCATAGAGTTTTCAGGTCTAGTGGATAATTCAATGTGGTACTTAAATCCAAATACATTATACATCTTATCTGCTAATTCTATTATTTTAACCAATTCTTCTTTTATTTGAGATGGTAGTACAAATAAATGAGCATCATCTTGAGTAAATGATCTAACTCTCATCAATCCGTGTAGTGCTCCGGATAACTCATGCCTGTGAACTAATCCAAGTTCTCCCCATCTTAGAGGAAGATCTCTATAGCTGTACATTTTAGACTTATATACTAAAATAGATCCTGGGCAGTTCATTGGTTTAATAGCATAATCACCATCATCAATATTTGTAAAATACATATTTTCCTTATAGTGATCCCAATGTCCTGATTGATGCCATAGAGCTTCATTTAAGATTAGTGGAGTTTTTATTTCCTCATATCCTGCCCTAGTATGCTCTTCTCTCCAAAAGTTTTCTAGTATATTTCTTAGTACCATTCCCTTTGGATGGAAGAATGGGAATCCTGGTCCTTCTTCATGGATACTATACAAATCTAATTCTCTACCTAATTTTCGATGATCTCTTTTCTTAGCCTCTTCCAACATATGAAGATATTCTTCTAATTCCTTTTTCTTTTCAAAAGTTGTTCCATAGATTCTTTGAAGCATTTTGTTCTTTTCATCACCACGCCAATAAGCTCCTGCAATACTTAACAACTTAATAGCTTTAACTTTCTTAATATCATATAAATGTGGGCCTGCACAAAGGTCTGTAAACTCTCCTAAAGTATAGAATGAAATTATCTCATCCTCTGGCAAATTCTCAATTAAATCAACCTTATATACTTCATCTTGTTTACTAAAATATTCAAGAGCTTCATTCCTCGGCATAACAAATCTTTCTACTACATGGCCTTCTTTAACTACCTTAGCCATTTCAGCCTCAATCTTCTCTAAATCCTCTGGAGTAAATCTATGCTCAGTATCAAAATCATAGTAGAAACCATTGTCTATAGCAGGTCCAATGGCAAATTTAACTCCTGGGAAAAGTTTTTGTACTGCAAGGGCCATTATATGAGCTGAAGTATGCCAAAATATAGCCTTTCCTTCTTTATCTTCAAATTTAACTACTTTAAATGTTGAATCTTCATCTATAGTCTCTTGCATACCCTTTGTATCTCCATTTACAACTGCACCAAGGGCAACTCTTGCTAATCCTTCTGAAATATCTTTAGTCACATCATATACAGTAACACCTTTGTCATACTCTCTAACAGCACCATCAGGTAAAGTAATCTTTATCCTTTCCATTTTCATTCCTCCTTAAATTAACCTTAAAATAAAAAATAAACCTCTCATCACTACATATTCCTATGTAGGGACGAGAGGTTAAGCTTCGTGGTTCCACCCTAATTGCTTCTCAAATTAAATAACGCTAAATAGCGGAAATCCTTCATTTGGATTCGGTTCAGGGTTAGTTTTCATATATCTTTTCCTTAAGAAGACTTTCAGCCACGATCTTCTCTCTCTACAAGTACATAATATATTACTCTTCCCATCTACACCATAATATTAAATTAAAATTCATATTACCACAATATTAACCACTTGTCAATATGTTATTAATATTTATACCACCAATTTATGATTTTAAACATTCTAATACTTCATCAATTGAAATATTTTTCTGTTCACCTGTTTTCATATTTCTAAAGGAATAGGTGTTATTAGTTGCTTCATCTTGACCTATTACTATTACATAAGGAATTTTTAGTTTATCTGCATAGTTAAATATCTTCCCTATCTTCCCTGATTCAAGGTATATTTGACTATGTATTCCTTCATTTCTTAAAATATTCGCAGCATAAACTCCATGATCCACAAAACCATCCATAGGAATAATTAACACCTTAGTTAGGGAATTTTCTTTAGCTTCAATTATTTTGGCCTCTATTAGTTGATAAAATAATCTAGATAAGCCAATAGACATCCCCACTCCTGGCAATTTTTGCTTAGTATAATATCCTGCTAGATTCTCATATCTACCTCCACCACAAATGCTTCCAAGAGAAGGATAATCGTCTAATACAGTCTCGTATACAGTTCCAGTATAATAGTCAAGCCCTCTTACCATAGATAGCTCAATTTTATAATATTTTTCTGGTACTCCAAATAAATCAATGTATTTAATAACTGTAGATAGTTCATCTAAACCCTCTTTAAAGGTTTCATCTACTACTCCTAATGCCTCAAGCTTATTAATTATTTCTTTATTGCTTCCTTCAATACTAATTAATTCTTTAATTCTGTTGATAATGGCTTCGTTGAATTCTAAACTCAAAAGTTCTTTCTCTACTCCATCAATTCCTATTTTATCCAGCTTATCTACAGCTCTTAAAACAAAAGTCGCATCATCTATGCCTAGGCTTTGAAAAAATCCCTTTAACATCTTTCTATTATTAATTTTAATCGTAAATGGACCAAAATCTAAATCCCTAAAAGTAGAATATATTAGCGAAGGTATCTCTGCATCATTGATAATATCTAAGGATCCGTTTCCAATAATATCTATATCACATTGATAAAATTCTCTAAATCTACCCTTTTGATTTCTTTCGCCTCTATATACCTTACCAATATGATATCTCCTAAAAGGAAAACTTAGTTCTGAATAGTGTTGTGCAACATATCTAGCTAAAGGAACAGTCAAGTCAAATCTCAAAGACATATCTGTGCTGCCTTTTTCAAATCTATAAATTTGTTTTTCAGTTTCTCCTCCGCCCTTAGCTAAAAGAACTTCTGACTTTTCAATAACAGGTGTATCTATAGGAAGAAATCCAAATTTTTCATAATTCGCTCTAATAGTATCTAACATCTTATTAAATAATATCTGATCTGTTGGTGTTAATTCCAAAAACCCTGGTAAAATTGATGGTTTAACAATATTGTTACTCATACTACCCCTCCATATGTATCTTTTTCTATTATAATAACAGATTTCCTCTTAATTTCCAATCTATTATAAAAAACACTGAATAAAAAGAAGTTGTTTTACCAACTTCTTCTACTTACCTTTCTTCAGTTTTGCCTTTACTTTACAAAGATCGCATCCTCTACAAAATTCTACTTTATCTTTAAAAACTTGAGAAACTACAGTGACCAATTCTTGCTCTTCTCCCTCTTCTATATGCATTATCAGTTTCAATGGAGAAAGCACTATTAGAGAACTAATTAGTAAATCAGATTTGCTAATATCTTCATAAATAAAATCCTCCACCATATCATTCAATAAACCATTTTCTATTATATTATTTTTTTTATCTAATAAATAATAGTCATTATTGTTAACTATTACATTTACTAGTTCAGATTTTGGTTCTTGAATATCCACAAAATATTGAAGCATACTTAAAAACTCCAGGTATTCCTTTTCTACCTCTATATCTCCTATTGCTTTCTCTATGGAAATATCAATTATATATAAAAACCTTCTTAATCTAAAATTTATATATCCATCTATTAATAAAATGTTATTTTCAATTAAATAATTAACTATATCTTCTTTAACTATATTTTTTTCTCGAATATAATAGTTTTCATTCATTATTGTAGAGTGGGTTGATACAATTATCTCTTCCTTTTCGGATAATGAATAATCACTACATATTTTATTTACTCTATCTTTTATAATTTGTTTAATATATATTTCTAAAATAAGATCTTGAATTAAATTTGCTATTGTATTATACAGAGCTATATCTTGAAAGTCTTTTTTCTTTTCTAGGGAAAATGAAAAGACAAACCTTTCATCATAATATTCTTCTTCAATTTTTACATTAGAATCAGAAAAATATCTTTCTACTATATGTTTTACTTCATCTTTATTTTCATTACTACCAATCTTAATAGCTTCCATTGTATCACTCCCTTCTTTTAGTAGTATGTACTTAAGAAATAGACATATACGAGATAAAGACTGACTTTATTGGCAATATAGAGTAATAATTGTACCAATATCTAGTATTTTTTTTTGAGATAAAAAATTTAATTTTATTTTATTTTCATCAAAAAATCTTAATATTTCTTCCTTATTAGGATGCTCATTTAAGCTTCCTGAAATCATGGATTCTCCATTACAATTACTACCATTAGTTCCACCAATAAATCCATATTTTTGACCTTCTAGTTCTATATGTCCAGGCTCTATTATCAATATCTTGTAACCCAAAGAAACTAATTTTTTATACATTTGATAATCGCTTGTAATGCCACTATCCTCTCCTACCACTGCTAGGGAACATTTTGTATATCCTTGATTAACATTTATAAAATCCAATCCTTCTTTTTTTAGATAAAACTTTAGGACTTCATCTGTATACTTGAAATTATGAATTGCTATTCCTGAAAGCCTCCCTACATTATATGCAATGTCATCAGGATATTTACAATCTAATATACTCTCACCTTTAATTAAATTTATACCCATCCCATATAACTTGTCTTCATAATAATCAAAAACATTTGGAGCTATAACTAAGGAATTGTGGCTTATTGGGTGAATTACAATATCTGGATGATATGCAATGCTTTCACCAACATCTTCACATTTAATAGTCTTTATTATCTTCAAACCTAATTCTTTTAAATTATTTTCTATTTCCTCATCTATTCTTCCATCCACTATTGCTAAATTAGCATTCTTAAAAGGAATAAAAGGATTCATAAAATCACCTTCTAAATTTTTATCTTCTTCTAACCATCATTTACATAACAAATTTAAAACTACAATGATTTACTTAATACTACACTATTATAATTTACTGCATCCCATTTAATAGTTTCTATATATTTATATCCTCTTTTTTTATAATAGTTGATTAAATGGTGAGCTGTTTCGGCAGTGTCTAGCGCAAGCTCTCTTACATTCATTATACCCCTTGCCTCTTCTTCAGCAATATCCATCATCTTGCTTCCAATCCCATACTTTTGTAATTCAGGTACAACGGCAAACTGTCCTACCTTGGCTACAAACTTCTTGTTATACCAGCTACTATTATCCGAAGAACTTGGGGTATAGAGAGATATGGTTGAAACAATCCTATTTTTATATATACCTATATAACATTTATAGGCATTATTTGATCTCTTTAATGTTACACTTTGATCCTGGGTAGCTGCTACATAATTTAGTCCCATATCAGCTAAAACCTTATAAGATTTGTTCAAAAGCTGTGTTAACTCTTCAATTGAATCCTCACTTGAAAGTAACCGAAACTCTATACACTCACCGTCATTAAAATTATAGGAAAACAAACTTTTTTCTAGCATCTAATCCCCCCACTTATCTTCTCTGAATTTAGTAGTATATATAATAATTCTACTACAGTTTACTTACATGGAAATTATAGCATATTTATTATATTTTCAATACAATATTACTTAATTTTAAGGCCATCTTTGTAAGACATCAAGGATTATAATGTATACTCAACTGTGATTCAAATAAATGAATTCAAAAAATCTACTGCTCAAACATTTAATTGGGTAGTAGATCAATCTAGAAAGTATTTAAGATAAACCTATTTTCTCTTTTTACTAGTCTTGTATAAATAGATGTTAATATATCCATAATATACATGGAGGTGATAAAAATGAATGATAATAAAACATTAGCGCCACATGAAACGATTCAATTACGCGAGTTAATGGGCAATTCAATATTAGGCGTTAAAAACCTTAATGCAAGTTTAACCATGGTTAATAATCCTGAATTAAAAAGCTTTATGACTAATGCATTAAGTGCTAAAAAATCTAGTATTGAAGAAATGTATAACTTTGTTAATAAAATAGATATGGAATAGGAGGAGATAATAATGGCATGGTTAGATGATGTTTTTGGAATGAACGGTACAGACATTAGTGATGATACAAGTACTTTGGACGATAGAGACCTAGCTTTGAACTTGCTAGCTTCCTCTAAGGCGGGCGTAGGAATGTTATCTGCAGCAATAGTAGAAACTACAAACCCACAATTAAGACAAATGCTAACAGCTCAACTTACCGCTGGAATAAATGGTCACTTTCAATTATCTGATATGGCTATAGAAAATGGATGGTATAACGCATACGACGAACCAAAAGAACAAATAAACATAATATCTAAAGAAACACAAAACATAATTAAATAGCATTGAATTAGACTTGGATTAAGTTCCTTGTCTAATTCAATGCTATTTACAAAGATAATAAATATACTCTGGAATTTATCAATGAATCTTTGCTGTCAGAACCTATTGTAAGTGATCGATGTCAAGGGAGGAGGGCTTATGTTCTCCTCCTCTTAAATTAATTTGTAATCAGGTTTTTCTTCTCCAAATAACCAATATCGTATATAATCGTAAAATACAATAGCTGGTAAAGATAGAAAAAACCAAAATATGCTATACTTTAAACATATTTGCCCCAGAAAGTTAAATTTCAAATTACTATAATCCCATACATCTAATTTTAATACTATATTTAAGACTAATCCAAAGACCAATTCTAATATTGTTATAACTAAACAAGATATACCTTGATATATTAAGAATGATCTCTTGGATGTAGAATAATATCTGCTTATTGAGCCTATTAATACAAAGCATAAACCTCCTAGAATAAACATTCCTATATGAGAGTATCCTCTCCATAAAATTTCAATAAAGTAGTAAGATATACCGCCAATCATAAATAAGATTGCATGTTGAATAACTTTCTTCAGTCATATCACCCTCTACACCTTTTTGAATAGTAATTTTCTACTATATAGTGTAAGAGCATTTTTGTTAATTATTCATCTGATATCTTTCCACTTTTTTCTCAAAAAACAGTTTTAGGAAACAAAAAAAGATCAGGTATTTTAATCCTGATCTTTTTTTGTTCGATAACCATTAATGCTCATTGAACATCTTTAATTATTGTTTTTCAGCATATGTTTTATTTTGTTGCAAGAATTACTGTTATTACCATTGCAGCTATACCTAATATACTGGTTATTGATAAAGAAATTATAAATTTATTATTATTATTATTTATTAATAAATCTTACTATTCAATCTCAATTTGATAATTATATTAAATTATAGGACATAAAGAAACTCTAACTAGAACTAGACGATCAGTTGCATTTTCAACATCGAACACCAAGTATGCATTTTCTCCTACTACAAAAGCACAAATAAGATTTACATCTATTCCTGGAGTTGGAGTTGGAATTGTATCTACTATTTGGCAACGCATAACTCCTGATGCTACTAAGGCTGCTGCTTGTGCTGCTGTTATTTCAAATATAATTACTTCTTCTATTTCACTGCCTATAACATCTATTTCTATTTCTATAAGCAAAAAAAATCTTCCATCTATTTGTGCTACACATGTTGCACCTATTTCAATTGGTTCGTTTTGCATTTGTGTTTTTGCTAATTGATTATAATCCATATTTTCGCCTTCCTTATTTAGTATTAGAATAGCTTTATTGCTCTTCTAATACTAGTATATTATGGACTTGTACATGTGTTACTATAGAATAAAAAAAAACTGGGCTCTTTTACACCCAGTCAATTTAAATATGGTTATTCTATTTTCCTCTGCAGCTCACTTGCAAAATTAACTACAATCATTGCTTACCATACTGGACTAAGGCAAGGAGAAATATGTGCTCTAAGATGGGAAGATGGTAGACTCCTAACAGTCAAGAAATATCCAAAAGGCTTAGACACTCAAGGTTATTCACTACAGTCGATATATACATCTATGAAACTGAAAAAATAAAAAAATCTACTGCTCAAATATTTAATAAAGCAATAGATTCATCTAAATAATATTTATGATAAACTCCTTCTCGCCAAGGAGTCTATTTTTTTGTAGGACGACTATTTCCCCCAAAAACAGTTTTAGGACAGATTGAGTATTCTCAAACTGTCCTAATCTTTGTATTTCTATGGAGGCGGCACCCAGATTTGAACTGGGGGTAAAGGTTTTGCAGACCTCTGCCTTACCACTTGGCTATGCCGCCATATTTATAGTACATATTTGGAGCGGAAGACGAGATTCGAACTCGCGACCCTCGCCTTGGCAAGGCGATGCTCTACCACTGAGCCACTTCCGCATCAAAACTGTAATGGTGCCCGAAGCCGGAATCGAACCAGCGACACGCAGATTTTCAGTCTGCTGCTCTACCGACTGAGCTATCCGGGCATTGTATATGTACGCCCATAGATTAGCTATCGGGCGAAACAGAACAATTTTTAGTATATATCAAATCCAGTTAAATGTCAACTATTTTTGTTAATCTTTTATTAGTTTTTCTAATTCTTCTTCAGAAAAATGATATTTTGTATTACAGAAATGGCATACAACTTCAGCTTCTCCATCTTCTTCAATCATATCTTCAATTTCTTTTTTCCCTATACTTAGTAATACTCTTTCTATTCCATTTCTAGAACAATCACATAGATATTTAACTTCTATTTTATCCAATATCTCCATTTCAAATCCATCTAATAGCTCATGCATAATATCTTCTGGTGATAATCCCTTATCTATTAGTGTGGATACAGGCTCAATCTTTGATAAAGCTGTTTCTATTCTATTAATATCTTCATCAGCCACTCCAGGTAATAATTGAATGATATATCCACCTGCAGCTCTAACAGAAATATCAGTATCCACTAATACACCAAGACCTACTGCGGATGGTTGTTGTTCTGAATACATATAGTATGCTGCTAAATCCTCAGCTATCTCTCCTGATATTAGATTGGACTGCCCAATATAAGGCTCCTTAAGGCCTAAATCCATAGTAGTGGTAATAGTACCATTTGATCCAACAACTCTACCAACATCAAGCTTTCCATCTGCTCTACTAGGTACATCTGCATGTGGATTATCTACATATCCCTTAACCTGCCCATTATTTCTTGCAACCATGATAATATTTCCCAATGGCCCTCCACCAGAGATCTTTAGTGTAAGCCTGTCTTGTTCATTCTTCATCATAAATCCCATCATTGTAGCAGCTGTTAGACTCCTTCCAAAAGCTGCAGTAGCAGTTGGTGATGTATCATGGGCCAGTCTAGCATCTTCAACCATATTAGTAGTCGTAGCCACAAATACTCTTATACTTCCTGATTTATCTATACCTCTTATTAAATAATCTTTCATCTAAATCCTCCAAGTGAATTACAATCATTTTATTGCAACAAAATTTATCCTTTCGGTTTTGTCTATTGGTTTTTCAAAAGCAAAGGCTTCATAATAATGAATATCTTTAAATCCTGCTTCTTTTAGTAACTCTATTATTTCCTCAATCCTATAAGCTCTTTCCTGGTGTTCCTCGTCAAATCTCTGAAAGTCTTCTCCGTCTTCACTAGTGAAAAAAGTCAAATAAAACTCGCAAATATCCCTTTCTTCATCATAGTAGTTCTGCCAAGTATAGAATACATTTTCTTGATCTTCTATAAAAGTATTATTACCTATGATATATTTTAGCTTGTAATATGAATTTATATCAAATATAAATATACCATCTTCTTCTAAATGATTCCATACATTCTTAAAAGTTTCAAATAAATCTTCCTTTTCACAAATGTAATTTATACTATCACATATAGCAATAACAGAATCAAATTTTTGATTTAAATTAAAATCAATCATATCTTGTTCCATTATCTTTACATTTTTATACCTTCTTAACTTGTCATAGGCTTTAGAAAGCATGTCTGATGATAAATCAAAGCATGTTAAATTATATCTCTCTTTTGCAAAATAATAAGAGAGATTTCCTGTTCCACATGCCATTTCAAGTATTTTCTTAGGATTTTTATTATATCTTTTAAAGATCTCTTCTATATAATTAAACCAATTCTCATAGTTGAAATCCATCATTAGTTGATCATAAATGCCTGCAAATCTATTATAAGTGTCTATAACACTCTCCCCCTTTGTTATTTCACTCTTCTTTTGTTTTCATTTGTTTTTTTCTTACAGTAATTAAACCGCCAATTCTGCCAGACTCCTTTGCAGTTAAGCCTGCCCAACCTACTTCCTTAATCTTGTCAGTCAAACCTAATTCCTCAGCTATTTCAAGTTTTAATTTATCAGCTATTGTTTCTACTTTTTCCTTCTTTTTTGCCATGTATAATCCCTCCTATGTATATTATTAGGAAGGACCCCTTTTATTATTCTTAAATGAACAAATATTTAGTGTTTATTACAACAAATAAAATTACAATCCCAATCAAAGGGATATAATGAGTAAGTTTAACATCTTCTTCAATGATTTCCTGTTCTACTACTTCATTACCTTTAGGTAATCTCTTGATTAATCTTACTAGAATAGCCAAAGATAATAAAGCTAAAACGCTAAACCCAGCTAATGCTATTAATAATTGCAATTGATATGATATCTCGTAAGCAGGAACTTCATCCATTGCATTTTGTGCATTCAATGCAAAATATCCAATTGTCATAGCAATTCCATTGTTTAATACATGCCCAATCATTGACGCAAAAATTGAATTCGTCTTATATACAGTAATACCAAATATTATCCCTAAAAAAGTTGGACCTATGAAATTTTGAAGATTTAAATGAAAAAGCCCAAATAATACTGCAGAATAAATAATTGCTTTCTTTTTCCCCACACTGCCATAAGCATGCATTATAGTACCTCTGAACATTACTTCCTCACAAATTCCTGGTGCTAATGCTATAACAAACAATGCAAAAAAGTACATTGCTGGATTATCTGGAATAGGTACAGCACTAGGAACAGTCTCCCCGAAGAAACTAAGAATAGTCAACATTAAAGTATTTAGAAATATTGCTATGGGGTAAGAAAAAATGGTAATTAAAATTATGTACCATACTTGCTTAAAGCTAATTTTATTGAGCCTCAATATGTTCTTTATAGATAATCCCCTTAATTTCAAGTAAATCAAATTAGGCAATAGAATTATTATGTACTCCGTAATAAGCAATCCAGAATATATTTCTCTACTTTGTACTAAAGACCCTAGTACAAACAATGCAATCCCAATTAACAAGTATAATATATTTGTTTCAAATATAGAACTTTTCTTCAATTCCTCCATTACACACCTCTCCCCTGAAATTTAAATAGCAATACAAATACACCTACAGAGAATCCTCTGTAGGTGAAATTTTAATCAAATGTAAAAATATAAGGAATATTCCTGTAATAATCTCCATAATTAAGACCATAACCAACAATAAATACATCGGGAATACTAAATCCTACGAAATTAGGTTCTAAATCTACCTTTCTTCTACTAGGCTTATCTAGCATAACACAGATCTTAACAGAATTAGGGTTTTTTGATTCTAATAAATCTTTAACCTTCTTCAAAGTATAACCAGAATCCATAATATCATCTACAATTAAAATTTCTTTCCCATCCACTTTAGTTCTAATATCATGTACTATTTCCACATTTCCAGAAGATATTTCATCATGACCATAGCTAGCAGTGGTCATAAAGTCAATTTCAACAGGAATAGATATTTCTCTAACTAAATCTGATGTAAAAATAAAGCTTCCTCTTAGCAACGACACTACCAAAAGTTTTTTTCCTTCGTATTCTTCACTAATGATCTTGCCTAACTCCCTAACCCTAGTACTTATATCTTCTCTGCTGTATAGAGTTCTCTCTTTCTTGCTACTTTCCAAGCTAATTCTCTCCTTTCATCTTAAGTTAATATCGTTTGGATTTTTAATTAATAATTTTTTAATTTCTCTAAGTTCTCTCAAAATATAATTTAGTGTATATTGAATGCTAACTAATATAATCACTATTATAACACTAATTATCATTTTTGTATCCATAAATTATCTTATCCTTCCAGTTCGTATAATTCCATCCTATTATTGTCGTTTTCAACATATTCAAGCTTGGAAACTGATACCTCAAAAGCAATTCTCGTGTCCACTTCTCCTGAATGATGTTTCTTTTGATATTCCCTACTTTGAATTCTACCCCATAGTTTAATATGATCTCCTATAAGCATCTTCTCACAAAATCTAGCATTTCTGCCCCAGGCAATACATGGTATATAATCTGATTTATTGTAAGCTCTATTTACAGCTATTAATATATCCGTTATTTCTCTTCCAAAAGGAGTAGTTCTATAGATTGGTTTCTTACATATATACCCATCTAGATAGATTTCATTTGGCTTTCTCAAAACTTCTGTCAATTCTTCTTCATTTGGTATGTATACATTTTTAGCAAATATAGTTAGAACCAGTTTGTTGCTGTTTTCAATATACCTATTATATGATCTTAGCTGCCCTTCAATTATAACATATTGCCCTACAAATAGGTCCATGTCAACTATAATTCTTTCTGAAACAGTTATTGGCAGTAAATCTACAGAATCACTAAGCCTAGGCACTTCTAGATCAATGATATAAAATCCTTCTCCATACATTTCATGACTAAAAACCTTCTCCCTAGCTATTTTTCCAACTAATTTCACTGCATTTGTCTCAATAATCTTATCTGTCATTTTCATTATCCCCCTCTATTCCTATGTATTCTAATATATATCTAATATATTCTGATAATAAAAAAATATAACAAAAAACAAAAATAATAGATATAAATTTTTCATTTGCATATATCTATTATTAGACAAAAGTTTTAAAAATCCTTCTTTTTTTGAAAAATTTGTTAAATTATTTTCAATTATTTTTTTAACAAACTTATTTTACTACTTATTTGAATTAAATATGGTAAAAGGATTAACTGAAGATATATCTATTCCTAGTAATAACACTGATGCAATTACACCTAATGTCGAGTAAATATCAACCTTGTTTTGTGAATTTATCTTTACTGGCAATTCAAATGGTTCAATAATATCATTATTAATTGTTCGGATTTCTCTCTGTAAACATATATTAGCCTCTATTAAATCGTGAATATTATAACTAGAAGGATTGAGGGTGGCTTTGTTATTAAATCCATAAGTTATTACTAAAGATTCAATATTATCTTCTAATATTGAAGTCAAATTACATTCATCACAATTAACTATAATATGTTTTGAAGTTTTAAACATTTTCTTTAGTTTTTCATTTTCATATTCTTTTGGATGTAAAAAAGTATGGACAAGTATATTATATTCAATCCCTATATCCACTATGGAATTAAATATATTAGGTCGTATGTCCATTAGAATAATATTATTATTTTCTTTAGTTAATATTGCTATATTCTTCTCTTTGTTTTCATAGTAGATATTGTAATTGTACATAGTGAGTATTTCCTTCAATAATTTAAAAGTCATTCTTTCAATGGAATCTTCTACTATTCCTATAGATATTATCTTCTGTTGATTCACATTATCCCCTCAAATCATGTCTATTTAATCAATATCTGTCTTCCACTATTATCCATCATAAAATTTTCTTTATATATTAATTCTGAAATTGGAACAATTTCATAACCACTTTCTTGTAATCGTTCTATGACTATTGGCAAATATTCCTTAATAAACTTAGCATTATTATGAAACAGAACTATTGATCCATTCCTCACATTTCTCGTTACCCTATCAACTACTGATTCTACTCCTAGCTCCTTCCAATCTAAAGAGTCAATATCCCATTGTATTGTAAAATATCCATTCTCTCTAAGAGTCTGAATAAGCAAATCGTTATAATCTCCAAAAGGCGGCCTAAATAGTATAGGCTTTTTATCTGTAAGTTCCTGGATCTTATTCCCAGTAGTATTAATCTCTTCAAGGATTTTCTCTTTGCTTAGTTGACTCATATTAGGATGAGTGGTGGAATGATTACCAATTTCATGACCTCTAGCAACTATTTCTTTTACATGCTCTGGAAACTTATCTACCCAAAATCCAACTAAAAAAAATGTACTCTTAACATTGTATTTATCTAGTGTATCCAATATATCCTTTGTGTATTCATCACCCCAAGCAGCATCAAAGCTAAGAGAAATTTTCTTTTCTTCTATTTCTACACTATAAATGGGCAATTCTTTAGTAGGTGCAAATACAGCCACAATATTTTTTGTAGTCCTAACGGAAATATATACTAAGGCAACTAAAGCCACACATAAAACTATTAATAATCTAATAGTAATATTATTCTTATTATATTGATTTCTCATCTACATCTCCTCCCTTATATAATATAATTATTCAGAAATTGCATTTATATTACAGGAGAAAACCTTTGTTACAAAGTAAATAAATAAAAAAACAGATCCTTCTCTAGGCTTAGGATGATTTATATATCAGCCATAGAGTCAAAGGATCCTTTTATAATATATTTTTAAATATCTTATTCACCGTACAAATATAGTTCTTTTTCCTTCAATCTTTCTAAATCTATGGTTTCTTCTAAAGCTAAAGGAACAGTAATTACTTCCTTTACTCCATCAGAAATATATCTTTTCCCTGGGTTCTTATCAAAATACTCTAGCCAATTGTACAAGCCCACATTATCCACCTTGGTCTCAGATGCTCTAATTCTAGGTATGGATAAAGGATTAAATTTATTAGATATTGGGGACTGAGCTGGATTCCATCCAACATTTAATATTGCAATGTTCTCATAACTAATATTATTGTAGCTTCCTTTATGCAAATACTCCTCTAAAGATTTGTCCTTTGGCCTTTCTCCATAGCACAGGGCATATGTGTTTACATTATATTCAGGTAGTACCTTGTTTATGGCCTCTAGCTGCTTTGCTATAACTTCCTGTATTACTTCCTTATCATCTGCTGTTTTCATACCTCTATGGTCAATTGTATGATTGCCTATTTCATATCCATTTTCAAGTAAATAATTTAATTTATACTCTAAAAATTCTGGCTGTCTAAATGCATTAGTTCCAAATACAAAGAAAGTTGCTGTCGAATTAAAGTCTGGATATTCCTTCTTGAAATCTTCCAAAATACCAATGGCTGAATTAGGATCTATAATATCTTCTCCTTGGTCATTCTTTATCATTCTAAAGTTATTCTCATTGCCATCATCAAATGTAAGAACTACAGGTGTTAATCCCTGTTCTAAATCGATATTATTATTTATATAATCACTTAGGCTAATAGGTCTATATCCATTTTCATAAAGTGTTAATAAATCCTTTTTAAAATTCTCTGGTGTTCTTACCCATTCTGCTTCTTCTTCACCAATATTGTGGTACATTAAAATCATTACTTCTCCAGCCTCATTTGGCTTTAAGCTTAAATCAATTAATTCTTTTGGATCCTTTTCCTCTACTTCTTCAATAGGTTCATCTATATCCTCTGTTATTGAATCCACAGGGGTATTCACTACAAGATCATCCTTTGAGATATTCTTTGAACATCCTACAAAAGTTAGTGATAAAGCACAAGTCAAAATTAAAACACTCTTTTTCATGAATTTCATTTTTTTCATCCTCTGTCTAGTTTATTTTTTATGTATAAATTAATTATACATTAAAAAAGTCTTAAAAGAAATTCAAATTAGGATTATAATCAATAATGGTTATAATTATACATATTATAAGAAATTACCAGCATATTTATTTTCTAAAAGGTTATATTAATCTTACAACAACAAAGAAGTTGTTGAAAAAGGAGGTTTGTAAAATGGCTAATAATAGTGGTAGTAACAGAATAGTTGTTCCAGAAGCTAAAGCAGCCTTAAACCAAATGAAATTAGAAATCGCTAATGAACTTGGAATATCAAATTACGAAAATATGGATAAAGGTAATTTAACTTCTAGACAAAATGGGTATGTTGGTGGCTATATGGTTAAAAAATTAGTTGAATCAGCTCAAAACCAATTAGCTGGAAAATAGTTTTATAGAAAATTTATGTAAAATAAAGAAGTGGAATTCCACTTCTTTATTTATTGTGATATAATATAAGGATATAATACATGAAAAGAGGTGTAAAATTATGTTTATTGAGAACACTGAGGAACTGGCTCAGAGCAAATTGCTCCTATTATATCTAATAAAACATTCCAATACTACTTTTACTAATAGTGAAATTACTGAGTTTGTATTAGAAAAAAATTACATGAATTATTTTTTAGTTCAACAATATTTATCCGAACTAATAGAATCCAAATTTATAGAGACATCCAAAGAAACCGCTGGAGATGTGTATCTCATATCGGAAAAGGGTGAAATAGCATTATCATACTTTGAAGAAAGAATTCCAAATAGAATAAAACATGAATTAAATCATGAATTTAGCGAAATATTGAAGAAGGAAAAAGTTAGTGCTCAAGTAGTCTCAGAGTTCTTTGAAAAAGATAACAATCAATTCGTAGTAAACTTAAAATTAGTAGAGAACGATCAAACTCTATTTAGTCTATACCTTGATGTAGCCACTAAAAAACAAGTTGACTTAATTTGTCATAGATGGGAAGAAAATACCGAATCTATATATCAAAGTATAGTTAATCTTCTAACCAATGAAAAAACAACCCCTTTAGAGTAGGAGAATCCCATTTGGTTCATGTCCTACTCTAATTTTATTTATGATTTGATTATTAGATTCATCAATTATAGTTAATTCATCATTTAATATATCAACTATATACAGCTTTTCATTTCCATCCCACTTAATATTAATTGGCATCTTACTTAAATGAATCTTTGAAATATTAATTTCATCATCTAAATCTATCTTATAAATATATCCATCCTCCACATTGGAAAGATAAAATACATCCTTCCCCTTAATCTTGATGAAGTTGGAAAATATCCCCTTCAAATCGACACTCATAATAGTCTTGAAATCATCTAATTCCATTTCAGATAAATTACTATAATTAAGTATGCCATTATTTATATATGATAAAACAAACAATCGCTTACCCTCTATTTCAACCTTAATAGGTTGCTTACTTAAAGTTATAGATGTAACTTTTTCAGTAACTAAATCAAAAACATTAATCGTATAACAATTACCATTTGCAATAAAAGCCTTTAGACTATCTTCATCTATTTTAATATCCGTTGGTCTTTCTCCCATTGAAATATCCTCTATTAATGAAAATGTTTTTTCATCTATAATGGAAATTGAATTAGAATCACTATTTACAACATAAATCTTACCCTTATAGCATTTTATACAAGTTGGATTTCTTCCTACCTTTATGAATCCTAATAGCTTAATATTCTCCATATCTATCTTCATAATAGAATTATCATAGGAGTTTGCAATATATATCCATCCTTCTTCACTTAAGACCATATCAAATGGCCCTAATTGGTTGTTTTCCTGAGTTAAACCATCTTCTTCATCTTCTATAAGTTTGGATAAGTAAATGGTCTTAATTTCACACGAGTCAGCTAAACTAACTAAGGTTAAACTATCCTCTCCGGTATTAGCTACCAATACACTTTTATAAGCCAATATATCACCTCCCTGTATATAGTAATTTATGCAGGAAAGGATATATTGGTGAAATATAAAAACAACTGTAGCCAAGCTACAGTTGTTTTATTAAAGTCCTGACTTCTCCTATTAAATATAGTGAACCACCAAATACTATCATATCATCATTATTAGCTAATTCTAGAGTCTTCTCTATTGCATTCTTAATATCCTTCTCTATAAAAACATTTTTATTATGCTTAGATATTTCTTTTCCTAAGTCCTCAGCTGCTAATTTCCTTGGCATATTAACTTCAGTAACTACAATTTTATCTGCTAAAGGAGCTAACAATTCAACCATATGGGAAGAATCTTTATCCTTTAGTATTCCAAGACCTAAGATCAGTTTATTGTATTTAAATAAGCTAATTGCTTTTTTAAGCTGAGCTACACCCTGGACATTATGGGCCCCATCTATTAAGAAAATAGGATCTTTTTTCATGACTTCCAATCTACCAGGCCATTTAGTTTTCAATAGTCCATCTCTTATCTGTTCGTGTGAAATCTCTAAAAGTCCTTTGTTTGCCAATATTAGCAAAGTTGTCAAAGCTAATGTAGCATTATATATTTGATACTCACCAATCATGGAAATCTTTATATCTTTCATTACTAAGTCTCCATAATGAAAATCAAAAATAGCACCTGAATCAGATAATTCATTTATCTTGATATTTTCCATAGGACAAAAATTAAATTCAGCTTGCTTGTCTTCTGCTACTTCTTTTATTACTTTCAGTGCATCTGCTTCCTGAGGATAGGAAACTACTATGCTATTTTCTTTTATTATACCTGCTTTCTGATAAGCAATCTTTCCTAATGTATCCCCCAAAACATCTATATGATCATAGTCTATTGTTGTAATAACAGATATTAAAGGAGCTTTAATAATATTTGTACTATCAAATCTACCACCTAATCCAACTTCTAAGACAACATAGTCTACCTCTTCTTCTTTGAAATACATAAAGGCTATAGCAGTAACTATTTCAAAAGTAGTAGGATGTTCTAAGCCTTCTGCAACCATAATATTAGCTTTTTCTTTTATTAAAGATGTGATTCTCCCTAATGTTTCATCAGGTATATCTTCATCATTGATTTGAATCCTCTCATTAAATCGCTCAATATAGGGTGAAGTAAATAATCCTACCTTATAGCCTGCAGCTTCAAGGGTATGAGCCAAATAGGAAGAAGTAGAGCCCTTTCCATTGGTTCCACCTATATGGATGTATTTTAAATCATCTTGAGGATTTCCAAGTAAGCTCATTAATTTACCAATAGAATCAAGACCTAACCGAGAGCCAAATTTATCCTTATCATTTATATATTCTAAAGCCTCTTGATATTTCATTCTAGTATCCCTCTTTATCTGTTTGATTTTATGCTTTCTAATCTTTCAACTACCTTTTCAAGCATTTCTTCATATTTCTTTTGTTTTTCCTTTTCTTCTAATACTACTGCCTCCGGAGCTTTCTTGATGAATCCTTCATTGGATAGTTTGCCAACCACCCTCTTTATCTCTCCTTCAAGCTTTTCCTTTTCTTTTTCCATTCTCTCAATTTCCTTGTCAAAGTCAATTAAGTCTTTCAAAGGTAAGAATACTTCACATTTACTTAATACTATTGAAATATTATCATCCCCTATACCATCCTTAGAATCTATTATTTCAATTTCTTCAGCAGATGCCAGGTTCTTAAAGTATCTTTGACCATTTTCTATAATATCTCTAACTCTACTATCAGTAGTCACAAATATTTGATTGGATTTTTTAGAAGGTACAATATTCATCTCTGCCCTAGCATTTCTTATACCCTTTATACCCGTTTTTATAAACTCAATAGACTCTTCTGCATCAGAGAAATACAATTCATCATTAAACACAG
Organism: Tissierella sp.; assembly: GCF_031460495.1. Lineage (NCBI taxonomy): Bacteria > Bacillati > Bacillota > Tissierellia > Tissierellales > Tissierellaceae > Tissierella > Tissierella sp. Next base: position 46,887 of record NZ_JAVKTS010000003.1, read on the forward strand.
GCCAAGAGCTTAGTATTAGTGGAGTTTCGTTTCCTGGCAGATGTTGCCAAATCTCTTCAGTAATAAACGGCATAAATGGATGTAATAGTCTTAATATATCCTTTAGAACAAACAGTAAAACTTTCTCTGCTGTTTCCTTGCTTTCTTTGTTCTCGCCATATAGTCTTGATTTAACCATTTCAATATACCAGTCACAATATTCATCCCAGATAAAATCATAGATCTTCTCAGCAGCAAAGCCTATTTCATATTTATTTAGATTATCTGTTGCCTCTTTTACTAAGGAATTCAATTTGGATAATATCCATTTATCTTCTTCCTCTAGATTTTCTAATGTAAATGTCTCTTTAGCTACATCTTCTTCTAAATTCATAAGAACAAATCTAGTAGCATTCCATAGTTTGTTTGCGAAGTTTCTATTTGCCTCTACTCTCTCAATGTAAAACCTCATGTCATTTCCCGGGGAATTTCCTGTAACTAAGGTAAATCTTAGAGCATCTGCTCCATATTCATCAATTATTTCCAATGGATCAATACCATTACCTAAAGATTTACTCATCTTTCTACCTTGAGAATCACGAATTAAACCTGTTAAAAATACATCCTTAAATGGAACTTCTCCCATCTGTTCAATACTTGAAAATACCATTCTAACTACCCAGAAGAAAATAATATCATATCCCGTAATTAGTACATCTGTAGGAAAGAAATAATCAAGGTCTTCTGTTTTTTCAGGCCAACCTAGGGTTGAGAAAGGCCATAAGGCAGATGAAAACCAAGTATCTAAAGTATCAGTATCTTGACGCAAGTTTCCGCTACTACATTTACCACATTTCTCAGGCTTGGTTCTAGATACAATAATTTCTCCACAATCATCGCAGTAATATACTGGAAGTCTATGTCCCCACCATAATTGTCTAGAAATACACCAATCTCTAAGGTTTTCTAGCCAATTCACATATACCTTACCAAATCTTTCTGGTATAAAGTTTACCTCACCATTTCTATAAGCATCTAAGGCTGGCTTAGCCAATGGCTCCATCTTTACAAACCATTGTTTAGATATAAGGGGCTCTACTATTGTAGTACATCTCTCACAATGACCTACTGAATTTTGATGGTCCTTTGTCTCTACTAAATATCCTTGCTCCTCTAAATCAGCAATTATTTTCTTTCTTGCCTCATATCTTTCTAGACCTTCATATATTCCACCATTTTCACTAATGCTTCCATCTTCATTCATAATAATATATTGGCCTAAATTATGTCTTTCTCCAACTTCAAAATCGTTAGGATCATGGGATGGAGTAATCTTAACTGCTCCAGTACCAAATTCCATCTCAACATAGCTATCAGCAATTATTGGAATCTCTTTATTCATTAGAGGCAGAATTGCAGTCTTACCAACTAAATTCATATATCGTTCATCATCTGGATTAACAGCAATAGCCAAGTCACCTAGCATAGTCTCTGGTCTAGTAGTTGCTATAACTATATGGTCATTACTATCCTTTATAGGATATCTGATATGCCATATATGACCTTCTGAATCCTCATGTTCAACCTCTGCATCGGATATAGCAGTTCTACAACTAGGACACCAGTTAATTATCCTATCTCCTCTATAGATTAAGCCTTTTTCATATAATTTTATAAATACCTCTTCTACAGCTTTGCTAAGTCCTTCATCTAAAGTAAACCTATCCCTTGACCAGTCACAGGAAACTCCTAGTTTCTTAAGTTGATTTTTGATTGTACTACCATATTTTTCAGTCCAATCCCAAGCCTCTTCTAAGAATCCTTCTCTCCCTAGCCCTTCCTTGGTCTTACCTTCTGATTTAATCTTGTTTACAACTCTAGCTTCAGTGGATATACTGGCATGATCTGTACCAGGCAGCCAAAGTGCTGAATACCCTTCCATCCTCTTCCATCTAGTCAAAATATCCTGTAGAGTATTGTTTAATGCATGCCCCATATGAAGGCTACCCGTTACATTTGGTGGTGGCATCATTATGGTAAATGGTTTTTTATTCTTATCAATTGTTGCTACAAAATGACCGTTATCATTCCAGTATTTGTAAAGTCTGTCTTCAAAATCTTTAGGGTCATAGGTCTTTGGTAAATTTTCTAACATTTCAATTCCTCCCTTAAAATATATTAAACCCTCCATCCTTATAATGCAAAGGACGAAGGGTAATTCGCGGTACCACCTTAATTCCATGGAAATTCCATGGCTCTTAAATAAATATAAGGGTTTAACCCTTCAAGCTTACTTATTTTCTGCTTGAATGCTCAAAAGCTACCTTCAGTAGATACTGGACTTAGGATCTCTCAGCGCACAATCCTTTCTCTGTATAGGGTATTTACCTACTCCTCTTTTTCAAAGCTTAATCTGAAATTATTTACTTAATTATATATTCATAAAATTTATTTGTCAACTACATCCTTATTAGTATTCTTCCTCAATCCAATAAAAATAATCAAATAATTTATAAATGCAATTATATTAAGTATAACTGTTAAAATAAATAATACCGTTGACACTATTTCCGGTAATTTAAATACTATAGATAAGGTAGCTGCATAGAAAGATAATGTTGCAATCTTTCCGTATTTATTTGAAGGCATTACTTGCTTTCCTTTAAATAAATATAGTACTGCTCCACCTGCAATCATCATAAGTTCTTTTACCCCTAGTGCAAGCAATATCCATGGGGGAATAATTCCTTTGGTAGTAAAGCTTATAAGTATGGTAAACATCATTAACTTATCTGCAATAGGGTCTAATACTATCCCTAATTTTGTAGATAAATCATACTTTCTTGCTATATATCCATCGGCTACATCAGAAATCCCCGCTAAGATAAAAACAATTCCTGCAAATAAAATATTATTATCTAAATCAGAATAAAAAAAGTATAGATACACTGGGATGAGTAATAATCTCAAGACTGTTATCATATTTGGTATATTCATTCTATCCCTCCCTTATAAGACTAATTTGTAACCATTACTTTATTGTAGAATATTATAACACTAAATAGAACTCTCGTATACCTATTTTATGTAAGGAGGGATATAATGTCAAAGGTTTTTAGAAAATTCTCTTTAATTTTAATTCTCATAATGGTACTATCACTATGTTTAGCAGGATGTAAAAAAGAAACGGACCTAGTACCTGTTAGGTTAATTGAAGTTACCCACTCATTATTTTATACCCCACAATATGTAGCTTTAACACAAGGTTTTTTTGAAGAAGAAGGATTAAAAGTTGAATTAACTAATGGAAAAGGTGCAGATAAATGCATGACTGCATTACTCAGCAACGAAGCTGAAATTGGTTTTATGGGACCAGAAGCATCTGTATATGTTTATAATCAAGGAAGAGATAATTATGCAATTAACTTTGCCCAATTGACACAAAGAGATGGATCATTCTTAGTAGGTAGAGAAAAAGATGACAACTTTACATTTGATAAATTAAAGGGCAAATCTGTACTTGGTGGCAGAAAAGGTGGCATGCCTGAAATGACATTAGAATATGTAATCAAAAATCATGGTCTAGTAATAGGCGAAGATGTTGAAGTAAGAACAGACATACAATTTGATGTATTGGCAGGAGCTTTTGTTGGTGGAGAAGGAGATTATGTAGCATTATTTGAACCTGTAGCAGCTACATTAGAGAAGGAAGGTAAAGGCTATGTAGTAGCTTCTATAGGTGAAGAAGGCGGATATATACCATATACTGCCTACTCTGCAACTAAGGAATACATCGAAAAGAATCCAGAAATAATCCAGAAGTTTACAAATGCCATTTATAAGGGAATGGTTTGGGTTCAAGAACATAGTAATGAAGAAATTGCAGATGCTGTAATGCCGCAATTCCCTGACACAGATAAAGATGTACTAATTTCTCTAATAGAAAGATATAGAAATCAAGACTCTTGGAAACCTGATTTGATTATTACTGAAGATGGATTAAATCATATGATGGACATCATGGAATTGGCTGGCGAATTAGATAAAAGAGCTGATTATGAGAAGATTGTAACAACTAAATTTGCTAAGAAAGCCATGAAGTAGAAAAGATACGGGCCATATTTGGCCCGTCTTTTATATTCATAAATAGTAATTAAGGAATGATAGTAACCTAAAATTCAATTATTTCATCATATGAATCGAAGCTTTCATGAGATATTATAAAAATTAGTTTTGACTTTCTATATTTATCAATCAACTCATAAAAGTTCTTTTTACTATCTGTATCCAATGCAGAAGTTGGTTCATCAAAAATCCAAATATCTGATGATGAAAGAAAAGTACGAACCAAAGCAATCTTTTGGCGTTCTCCACCAGACACTTCATCATTTACTGAATCAAGTTCGGTATCATATCCTTCTCTTTTTAAGTTTGCAATATTCGCGATATTAAACTTATCAAAGATGAATTCCTTATTAGTGTTCCTCTCCTCTGAATAACTTTCAGACCTACTCTTGCAAAATAGATTATCATTTAATGACTCACTTAAAATGAATGGTCTTTGCTCTACAATGGACATATTTGAAGACCTCACTTTTGAAAAATCTATATCTTTTAATGGGTAGTCATTAATAAAAATATCACCACGAAAATCCAAACCAAATAACCCAGCTAATAAATTTATAAATGTAGTTTTTCCACTTCCATTACTACCTTTAATCCAGTAAATTTTACCTTTTTCAAATCGTTTATTCAATTCAAATACAGTCTCTTTATCATAATTAAAGCTAACATTATCAAAATGGATACTATCTATAGAATTAATCTCTAATTTTCCATATTTGTACTCTACATGATTTGTATATTGCATTAATCTATCATAACTAGATTTTACATTCTGTAAATAAGTACCTAAATGCAAAAAGTAGTCTGTCGAACTTAATAATTTTGAAAAATAAGTAACTAAAACTACAAAAATACCTATACTCATGTTCCCCAGAAGTACCATATTCCCACCGTATAAATATAGAAAAACCTGAGCACTCATAGTTATTGCTGAAGTGAGAAAATCAAAGATATTTGATAATTTTATTTCTTTAACTAACTCATGTTTATAAGTCTCAAAAACTAAATTTTGCTTTTCAACGGTTCTAGAAAAAAAACCATTTATTTTAATAGACCTTAAATTGCCTAATAGGTTGTATAACTTACCGAAAAAGTTAGATTGCGTGTTTTTTACTTTTAGGGATTGATCATATAACTTATTCTTAAAGATATAATAAAGCACACTGTAACACATTACCAGAAAAATGAACATAATAGATAAAATAACAGATTGATTAAAAACAATAATAAAGACAATAAAAACAATAGCTAAATTTGCAAAAAAATCTCTAAATAATGTTATACAAAAAATCACAATTATATTGCAATCGTTATTTATCATCTGATGAAGTGATGATGGGTTAATATTGCAAATTTCCCTGTATGAAGCATTATATATCTTTTCAATGCTAAATATATTAGCCATATAACCTGATTCACTTTGTATATTAACATATTGTAAATTGGTGATATATGTTAATACAAATTGAATAAATATTAAAACTACAAAAGTTCCAACTAACTGTTGCAAACTCATCAATACATTTGTTCCAGTAATCAAATCTACAATTTGACCAGTTATTAAAGGTATGACAATACCTATTAAATTAATCAATAATGATAATATTATGTATAACACGAACCTATACTTATATTTATTAATAAATTTAAATCCAAAATTTAAAATGTTTTTAATATCTTTCATGTCTACTCCTTATAATTAATCCATATTAGATTAATAAAATATATAATTAAATTTGTTATAAAAAAAATACTACAAGCCCAAATCCACGAAAAGCTTAAAGCCCCTGTTAACAGACTATTTGTATCAATAAATTGTATTAAGTTAAATGCAGAATTTTTAACTTCCATAGGAACTAAAAAAGCAGCAGATAACATAACTATTCCTACCATAGAAAGAAGTATAGATATTTGTTGATTCTTAGATATATAAGATACAAAGTTTACTATTGCATATATAAAAAACAAAAACAATACAAATATAAATCCACTAAAAATTGCTAGTTTACTGACACTAGTTACTATATCATAAGCTTGCATGATTTCATTATCTGAAGCAAATCTACCAAAAGTATATAACGCTTGACTGTTTATTATCTTAAATCTATATATTCCTGACCCGTATTTATGAAAGCCAAAAGAGCACAGAATAATAATAGGAATCGTTACTAAAAATAATGTTAAAATAAATCTGGTGATAAATCTAGTATTAAAGACTTTTGTCTTACTAAAGGGAAGTGTGAAAATTAAGCGTAATGTTTCATTATCAAAGTCTTTTGACCATATATCAAAGTTTAAAAGAACAACTAATGCTATTATTAATACACTTATATAGCTTCTTCCATTTATTGAATCATCTAATAGGTACATCGCTGTTGGCTTTAAAGGATTAATGTCTAATTCTAATCCTGAGTCCTTATATTTAGCTAATAGAATCATTCTTTTATTCCAATCTCTTTCAATATCTCTATATAAACGAGTATCACCTGTTTCAATCTGCATTTTATTCACTTCAATTAAATTTTCATCTAATCTTTCTTCAACTCTTATGATTTTTTCCTTATTCTCAACTGGCTCTTTCCATAAGAAACTAAGAGTTGTTAAGTTTCTTAAATGATCTTTCCATGCTTGATCAACAAGTTCCGCCTCTGGAGTTTTTATGTGCCCAGGGAATTCTTCTTTAAGCCGTTCAAGACGTCTGGTATAACGCGCTGACCATACTGCAGCATTATCAATTTCATTGGATAACTCTTGCAAACGCTGCTGAGAGTATTTATGATATTGTCTTTCATAGGTTGTTCGAAAAATTAGAATCACTATAATACAGGATAGTATCAACAGAATAATATTTTTTCTAGAAAAAAACAATTTAATTTCATTTTTAATTAATCCTGTCATACTTATCACCATACACTTTCTTATAATAACTTTCTAGGTCATTGTGTTCCTTTCTTATGTCGAGAATATAAATATTATGCTGCGACAAAGTCATTATCAACTTCCCAAGAACCTTTTCTTCATTAGATGAAAAAGAAATCCACGAATCCTTTTCATCAAATGATAGTAAATTTATTTCTGGAATACTATTTATTAGCTTTATTGCTTCCTTTAATTCATTAACCAATACACTATATATTGCATTTGATATTAAGTCTTCTGGTAAAGGTCCATCAAACAATTTTTCACCTTTATTAATAAATATCACCCGATCAACTATCTTTTCAACTTCACCAAGTTGATGTGAAGAAAACAAAATAGAAGATCCTTCTTGACGGATAAATTCCATTTGCCGACGTAGATTAAACACAGCTTGTGGATCCAATCCATTTGTTGGCTCATCTAGTATTACCAATTTCGGCTTGTGCATAATTGACAGAGCTAACATCAGCCTCATTTTCATTCCCATGGAGTATTTGCTAGTCACTTTTTTTATTTGTATTCCTAATCCACTAAACTCCACCATTTCTTGCACCCTTTGCTTACCTATGCCACGCCAGTTTGCCATCATTTTCAGATGATCTATTCCTGAAAGTTCTGGATATAATGTAGGATGTTCTATGCTGACTCCCATATGAGTTAAGGCTTGTTGTCTCTCATTAACAATAGAATGACCGTTTATTTCAATATGCCCATTATTTGTATGGTATAAGCCACATATACATTTTAATGTGGTTGATTTACCACTGCCATTAGGCCCTAAAAATCCTACTATCTCTTGTTCCTTTACTGAAAAGCTCAAGTTTGAAATAATACATTCCTTTCCAAAATTCTTCTTTAAATTCTCAACTATTAATATATCTTTCATTGAATCCTCCTAGCCTACATAATCTCTTTTTTGATTTATGGCATAAAATATAATATGCATAACAACGATTGATATTAGCAGTATTACTACTGATTTAAACCATGTATATGAAGCTGCCCCTGTTGCAATATCCCATGACGAAGTAATGGCGAATGGGTTGAAATTTAATTTGTTTGAGAATCTTTGTGATACTAAATAGAGTAGTGAAGTTATAGGCAGCATGAAGGATGAAACCACGACATTTGAAAAACTAATTCCGATACCTACTCCTAATATCGTAAAGAAAACCATCTTTAATAAACTAATTCCTAAAGATAAAACCATAACTTTCCACAGAGGATAGACTGTAAGAACAGTTGCAGGAAGATATCCACCTTCAAACCATGGTCTGATTCCGTAAAACTTACCTAATCCATAATACCAGAAATCTTCAACATGTTTATAACCAGTAAATGAAGTAAAACTTTGTTTATAGACAAATGTTGGATTTTTAAGTCCCTCAAATCCATATCTGAATCCAAGGAATATTATTGGTAAAATAAATGTCATAATTAGAACACTTGCTACCGATATAAATGCAACTTTATAATAATATCTAATTATGTAACTTCTTTTTTCAGGCAACATTTCAATTAGTTTGTTGCTTCTGTTTCTCCGTCCCTCCAAAACAATGGCTCCGGTAAAGATTAATACAAGTATAGAAAGTAGTTGATATGAGAACCCTTCTAAGCCTATCTTATGGATATAGAATGTCCAAGGAGAAGCTATTCCTGAATGTAGTTGTTTTTCTCCTGATATTGCCAACTGAATTTTGGCTTTTAATATCTGTTTAAGTCCATTATATACATACTCACAAGTTTCTTCATCCCAACTATTGCTAATGTTTTTTTCTCTAGTGATATTATTTATAAGGTGAAGTTTTCCTGAATCAAAAGGATAGTTAATATCTAAATTCAATAATTTGAGTTCTTCCTTAAATACTTCATGAGCTAATGGCCTTCCTCTTTCAATATTAGCATTAGTATCCATATATGCCATAGTTCTCTCAATCTCATAATATAATTCGTCTCTCCATATATCAGTCAAAGGATTGTTTTCAAGTTTTTGAGCCATACTTTTATGTTTTTCTAGTTCCCATTCGTTGTATCTTAGATAGTTGTCCCACACTATTTTTTCATCATCCGTTAGATTTAAGAGTTCTATTCCAGCTCTCTCTGCCTTTATATTGTCTTCTTGTTTTATTACCATCAATTCATAGAAGGTAAATCTATTTTGATTTAATTCTTGTTCATTTTTTTCTAAACGAATAACAGTATAAATATTTAATATAATGAGAATAATAATAAACGTTGAGGTAATTTTACTTTTAAAAATTGATTTTATTGAGTATTTAATAGCAATTCCTCCTCTTTTTGCTATTTTATTGTAAAGATTCTACTATTTTAATCTTAATCAGAAACTACTTTAATTTTGAGTTATAATTTTGGATTTATTCCTTCTGGGCTTATTTTAGCTCCTGTAGGTGTAGTACATACTTCAAAAGTACCACAATAAACTGTACACTTATTTCATCTATAACATATGTTATTTCCACCGTGTATCATACAAACACAACCAACTAATGGTGAAACTAGTTCCATTGGATTAATTATATATTTCATATCAATTCCTCCTCTATTTGCTATTTTTTTGTAGAGATGCTGCTATTCTAATCTTAATCAGAGATTACTTTAATTTTGAGTTATAATTTTGGATTTATGCCTTCTGGGCTTACTTTAGCTCCTGTAGGTGTAACACATACTTCAAAGGTACCACAATAACCTGAACATTTAGTACATTTATTACATGAGTCATTTGCATAGTTTATCCCACAAGTACAATTACCTAATGGTGAAACTAGTTCCATTGGATTAATTATATATTTCATATCAAAACCTCCTCTTTTATATTTATCATTTATTATAACATTTGACATCATCACTAATTTAAAGTTGTTTCCTACTACAATTGTATAACTTCAAAGTGATTATCTAATATTCTTTACTCTGATTATTTAAAAATAGCAGCATCGTTACTACCATAATAATGTTTAATCTAACTATTAGCTGTAATTGATTTATAACTTTTCACTACTGAGCTAGTGACATTTTCAATGTATTGTTCGCAGTTTTCTATTTTATCACGACTTCTTCTTAATGGACATCCTCCACCCATACACACTGGTAAGATATTACAATTACTACACTTTTCTAATAATGTGGGATCAAATAACATATAATCATAATAGCGTTCTGGTAGATTCATTACAGTATTAATACCTACTTGACCAATACAAGCATCAGTGTCTCCAATTTCCTCCCAACATTTATACATGTTTCCATCTGGCCCAATAACACTAGAGTTAATCCTATCACATACACATGCAGCATTAACTCTCTTTGGATAAAACAAAGTATTACTAATCTGAAATCCTTCTGACTTACAGAGGTCAATAAAATCATTTTTAACCCCGATATACTCTTTAAGTGTTAATGTATATGAGTGTTCAACATCCATAGGGTCATATACAGCTGCAACATCAAGCACAATAAATTTGGATAAAGGACTATCAGATATATCTTTCAATAGCTTAAATGCTTCCTCTTTATTATGTTGATCAACATTGATTCTTATATTTATGCGTGGTAATTCTTCCTTCTTTTCTTTGTATAAATCAACTAATGCATATAAATTACCTACAATCTTTCCGAAAGTCTTGCCTCTATTTTTAAGATACCTTCGCTTATCATGGGTTTCTTCAGTCCCATCCAATGTTATTTGGATAGTTTTCACTTTATTTTTAACAAGCATTAGAAAATTATCTATAGTTAACAAATATCCATTTGTTATAATACCAGCATCATATTTAACTCCATTTTTATCGCACAAGGCAATTATTTTCTGACTCATTTGGTCTATCCTCTTACACTCTAAAAGAGGTTCACCACCATACCATGTAATACTTAATTCTTGAATGCTATTTATTTTAGAGTTAATAAAACTAATAATCTTAGCTTCTACATCATCTGTCATAACTTTGTTTTCTAAAACATTCTTTTCGTAACAATAAGGACATCTGAAGTTACAATCTGCTGTAGGAGCGATTGTTAAATTTAAACTTTCTGATGAAAATCGTTCTTTATACATATCATGTTTAATAGATGCAAGTTCATCAAATTGATCTAGAATCAAAAAACCTCCATATAGCAGATTTTGCTTAAGATTATTATCATATTCTTCATTTGGGTTATCTAGTATTTTTAGAATTGAATCATATTGTTGATGTGATACTTCCGCTAAAGCAGATGTGCGAGAATTATACGCTAGAAAATTATCATCGTTTTTTATGAATATATTGTATTTTGAACTTTTCATGAAACTCCCCCATCCAATAAAGTATTTTTTTTAAATTATCATGAAATTATTCTTAGTGAAGCAATGAATAGAATGTTTTTGCACCTAATAAATAGATTAAATACAAGAGTAAAAGCTAATATTAGATATTCAATTGCCTATCTAAAAATATGCAAGTTAACTTGATTAATATCCTAAGTTAAAGTATCAATCTTAAAGTGCCAAAGTTAATATTTTTAAGAATATCACTAAAACTAAAATCAGTAGTATCTGTTAATTATTCTCCAGTTTATTAAGATGTAAAAAAATATAAAAATAGTAGCATAACTATATGTATTCTAAAGGAATACAAGATGTATTTATGGCACCATATAGAATTGGTGGTTCTTCAGGATCACTTACAATTACAGCTGAAAATAGAATAAATGAATTGAGAATGATTACTATAGACATCAAAATAAACCTAGAACATCTTAGTCGTTTTTCCATATTATTACCTCCTTCGTGAATTTAATTTACCCATCTTAGGTGTTTTTAATAATACTGTTTGAATTGTTTCACTTTTTTGTTGAATTTGATTTACCCTTATTATATATTAATTTTATTCACTTTTCAATTTGAAATTTTCGACAACTTATTACATGATTTGATAACACTAGAATACTATATTATACTTCAAAATCAATATTGATTAATCATAAACAATTTGATATAATATGTAAATGTAATTCACAATCGGAGGTGATTCAAATTACAACAAATCTAACATTTGGACAAAAAATTAAAAAGGCACGATTAGAAAAGAATTTTACTCAAAGTGAGTTGGTAGGGGATTTTATTACAAGAAATATGCTAAGTAAAATAGAAAATGATGCTGCTAATCCATCATTAAAAACAATTGAATATCTTGCATACAAGTTGGAAAAGCCAATTTCCTATTTTCTTGACAATTCATTAACTATTGATAATAAAAAAAAGAATAATATTGAGTTAGCATTTGAACACTCAGCCTACTTATTTAAAAACAAAGAATATAGTAATTGTATAGATTATATAGAAAATTTATTAGAAGAGTACGACCGCTCAATAGACAAGATAATTTATCCTAGAACTTTAAGCATTCTAGGAAGATGTTATATTCATGTAGACAAACTTGATAGTGCATTAAAAGCTATTGAAGAGTGTATTAAACTACTAGATATAAATAAAGATCATTATTATCTTATTGTTTCATACTTAAATCTTAGTTACATTTATTTTAATAGCAATCAATTTGTTAAATCAGAAAATTCTTCTAGAAAAGCTATAGAGATTCTTAATAATTCCCCTATAGATAGTGAATTGATTGAACTTAAGCTGTATTATGTTTTAGGATACTCTTTATATAAGCAGCTTAAGTATAATGAAGCAATACCCCCTCTTCTATATTCTTTAGAAATATCAAAAGAATATGATTGCTTCTATAATGTTGGTAGTATTCACATGCTTTTAGGTATAGTATATGAAAAAAATAATAGTATTAGAAAAGCAATATTTCATACACAAAAATCAATTACTTTTTTTGATTTTTCAGAAAAACTCGAACTTAAGTGGGCAAGTCAAATTAACTTAGGTAATCATTATATTAAGAATGGTGATTATGAAGAGGCAAAACTATGTTTATATGAATGCCTGAAATACTATGAACAAATTAATAATCTGCTAAAAGTAAATACAATAAAAACTGATATTATAGAAGTCTTAACCAAAGAATGTAAATATATGGATGCAATTGATTACTCAAAAAAAATAGATATTGATATTATAAAAGATACTGATAGAGCTTCCATATTTAAAAACCTGGGTAAGTGCTATATATCTTCCAATAAATTAGTCGAAGCAGAAAGTTATCTTCATAAAGCTTTAGAAATATTAAAAGAGAATGAACGACTTGATATTATTTATGACACCTTAACATTTTTAGCAGAATTATATTCTTTAGCTGGTGATTTCAAGAAAGCCTATGAGTTTTCTAATAAATCGAAGGAAATACTTGAGAAATCTTCTAGAGATAATAAATAGTAGAAAAGGTCCTCTAGGGACCTTTTCTTTAATCATTCCATCTATTGTTTTTCTTAGAAGTATTTTTCTTTGGCTCATTGCCTCTTCTTTCTCTTCTTATCTTGCCAGTCTTAGGAGGCTTTCCTTTAGAATTACTGGAAGATGAAGGTTTGGATGAAGAAGGCCTTCTATTGGATTTTGTCTTTGGTGTAATAGTTGTATCCATCAATGGATAAGGATGGTCTTTCACTTCTGGTATTGTTTTTGATATTAACTTTTGAATATCACGTAGCAATGATTTCTCTTCAAAATCACAAAACGAAATTGCTATACCACCAAGCCCTGCTCTTCCTGTACGGCCAATCCTATGAACATAAGTCTCAGGTACTTCTGGTAAATCAAAATTAAACACATGAGAAAGTTCTGCAATATCCAGTCCACGAGCTGCAATATCTGTGGCCACCAGTATTCTAGTCTTTCTTTCTTTAAAATTTTTCAAAGCTAATTGTCGTGCATTTTGAGACTTGTTTCCATGAATAGCTTGTGCTTTAAGTCCTTCTTTTTCTAAGGATTTAACTATTTTATCCGCTCCATGCTTTGTCCTCGAAAATACTAAAGCAGAGATAATGTCCTTATTTTTTAGTAAATCAATTAGTAGATTTACCTTATTTCCTTTGTCTACGAAATATACTTCCTGCTGAATAATATCAACTGTAGATGACACAGGAGTTATTTCTACTTTTACAGGATTCTTTAAAATAGAATTTGCAAGCTTTGCAATTTCATCAGGCATGGTAGCTGAAAAACACATCGTTTGTCTCTCTTTAGGTAGATAAGTAATAATTTTTCTTACATCCTTCAGCATTCCCATATCAAGCATCTGATCTGATTCATCCAATACAAAATATTTAACTTGCTTTAAACTAACGAATCCTTGGTTTATTAAGTCTAAGAGCCTACCTGGAGTTGCCACTAAGATGTCTACTCCCTTGGCTAGTTCTCTAGTTTGTGGATGTTGAGTTACTCCACCATATATTACTAATGTTTTAAGACTTAGGTATCTTCCATATGCCCTAAAACTATCTCCAATTTGAATAGCTAATTCTCTAGTAGGTGCTATTACCAATGCTTTTATTTCTTTTCGTCCCTTTGATGATCTTTGTTCGTATGATAAACCTTGAAGTATAGGAATAGCAAAAGCCGCAGTCTTCCCTGTACCTGTTTGAGCACAACCTAACAAATCTCGCCCCTCAAGTAATGGAGGAATAGCCTGTATTTGAATAGAAGTTGGTTTTGTATATCCTTCAGTTTTTAAAGCCCTCTGAATAGGCTCAATTAAATTTAATTTCTCTATTTGCAATATAATTTCTCCTTTTATCTTAATGCATTATACTTAACTTCTTATTATAACACATTATCTCAATTAGGCATAATATTTATACGGGAACCTTAAAGGAGCAAGGAACTATAGTAAGGCATTTCCCGCATACTTGTGCCTCTCCACCTAATTCATTATGAATATTATCGTTTTCTAGACACATGTCAAAGCATTTAAATCTATCAAACTTATCCTTGAATAAAGCATCATTAACACATCTATCTACACAATATCCACAGGAACCATCATATTTATATAGGCAATATTCCCTATCTGGCCTTTGTGTTGCCTCAATTTTCATATTGGTAACTACATTGCCTAAACGACCACAGCAGCCACTCTTTGTAATCAGCATATTATTTAGACCAAAGGTACCAAGTCCTGCAATATACGCCACATGCCTGTTAGACCACAGGCTTATTAACTTTTCATAATCCATATTCAGGGCTGGATTTAGCTTTGCAGCTTTATAGTCCATCTCTTCAATTGATTCAATTAAGTAATCATTAAGACTTCCAATTAATTTATTAGTCTCAATATATGCCCTAGCCCACTCCTTGGAGCTGTTTCTTCCTTCTATATTACTATTTGGAATAGATTCATCAAAAGGTAAAAAATAAGTGATGACAGTCTTAGCTCCATCTAGAATATCCCTAGGGAAAAAATGTTCAGGATTAGCTACTTCTCTTAGCTTATGAAACAGTGGATCCCCTGCATCAGCAAAAGCAATCAGGGGTTTCTTCCATTTAGTCTTTACCTCAGGATTTTCCATATATTTATTTACATAATCACTAATTATCTTTTCAATTGTTTTTTCCATATGACTACCCTTCTCCCATATTTATTGTTTTTGATATTAAGTTAACTCAAAATAATCCATTTTCGATTTTATTTCAAATCCAGTGGATTTATAAAGATTTAATGCATTTTCATTAGATACTGATACTTGCAGCACTATTTCTTTTGAATCTGTTTCTTTTAGTTTCTTGACTGACCAAGTAAGGATATCTCTCCCATATCCCCTTCCCCGATATTCTGGAAGTACGCCTAAACCATAAATTCCTCCAAAATTAGAAATCGTTTCTAATCTAACTTTTCCAATTATTTTATTGTCAATTTCAGCCATATAAGTATTCATACCATCCATTCTCTCTTCATCAGATATCGATGTACTATCTTCATCATATTCTGAATCAAAATATATAGAATTCTGTCTGCTAATTTCTTTTAGATCCTTATCCGCAGCTTTTCTAAAACAAATATTATTTGATAGCTCAAAAGCTCTGCTGTGACTATTATAAAACATTTCATACTCAGAATGAACATGCTTAGCTCCTAAAGAACTAATAAACCCAAGGCCTGTAATTGACTTGCTATCGCTTAGTAAAAGTATCCTTTTAGGTTTTCTATTTTCCCATTCATTTTTTACCAAGCTAAATAATTTTGTGAAAATCCTTCTCCTTCTATACTTAGGGTGTACCATACCATTTACTTCTATGGCATCTCCCCCAAAATCACATATACCGATATATCCAACAAGCCGATTGTCATCATAATAAAGGAACTCATTGATATGATCTAGCACATCTTTTTCTTTATCATTTATACTTAGCTTGTAGTCAATCTCCAGCTTTAATGTGATTTTATCCTTTTCCAAGCATATATTCTGTAGATTGCTTATGTCTACAGAATCTTGATGGTTTATTTTTTCTTTTAATACAATTTTGCTGTTCTTTATTTGCACATAATCACCTCTCTCTTATAACTGGTATTTACTTTAGTTATATTGTATTCTTACTTTTTGGCTATAGCAAGGTAACATTTTCAAATATATTCCTATACATTTCCTATTCGCCACAAATCTCAAAAGTCCTTCTTTTTTCCCAACTTATTCCTCAAATATCCCAAATACATATCTTATATATTGACTCCTTCTCTTATCGAATTTAAATCCTTGTATCATGAATGATTGTAATATATACTTGTCAAGCCTATATGGACCAATAGGACCTTTCAGTTCTTTTATTTTATCCTTGGTTAATTCTAGTGAAAACTTATTAAAGAATACTAAGAAATTCCCTTTAAAAACCTCCATTATTGTAACTGGAGTTTCAAATTCTCTTCCTATAATATCTCCAACAGTAAACAAAAACTTTTCTTCATCATAGTTTGATGCCATTATTGATCTCATCCATCCTGAACTATTCATTATCCCACTCTCCTTTTAATTTTTGATAACAAAAAAGTCTCCTTATCAATAATAAGAAGACATAATATCTTTTCCACCTCCTTATCGTTATTAGCTGGACCACCTTGCAATTATGCAGGTTGGTATAGGGTTATAGAGCTAATTCTCTACCCTAACTCTTGATAATTTATTTAATTGTAGCTTTATTATATCATTATATAGAATATCTTTCTATACCTGGTGATCTTTTACTTTATTAGTCTTAGCGATATTTTTACTCAATAAATATAGGCAATACTGGTTCATACTAATTCCTTCTTGCTTTGATTGTTCTGCTAAATCCATGTGTAAGGATTTGGGAATTCTTAGTTTGAATTGACCTGAATATTTTTCTAATGTATTAGGTTCAGGTATTTCATATTCACTTTCTATTGCTGCTTTTATCCATTCCCATTTTGCATCTTCTATAAGTTCCATGCCTTTTTCTATATCATCAGAAGATGTAATGCATCCTTTTAACTCTGGTATTGATATTACATATCCCCCTTCCGATTCTTCTTTTACAACTTCAATCTTATAATTTAAATTCATATAATAATCTATATTCTTCACGATTCATTCCTCCTCACTCTCAATTATATCTTTTACCATTTTAACATATGTTAATTTTATCGGTTCATCTTTAGGTATAGTAATAGGAGGTTTCCCTTGTTTTCTAAATGTCCAATGGCTACTCCCACTACTAGGATTATTAGCAGTATATCCATAGCTCTCAAGGACCTTTTTAATCTCTGAAAACCGAACATCCTTAGACATACTGTTAATCTTATTTAATAATTTTTGCCATTTGGACACTGTTATCACCTCTTGATTATATTATATATGGTGTCATATTTGGTGTCAACAAAAAAGTCTCCTTAGCTAGTATAAGAAGACTTTTTTACTTATTTAATTATTAATTTGCTCTACTTAGTCCCATTTCTACTATTTCTTTTATTAATTCATCATATTCTATATCTGCAGAATATGCCATCTTACATATATCACTATTATTTTTATCTAATCCAGGTAAAGAATTAATTTCTATCACATATGCCTTCCCATCTCTTAACCTTATATCTACCCTTGCATAGTCCCTTAGTCCAAGACTTTTAAATGCATTGATAGCAGTTTCAGAAATGTTTTTTCTTGTATCTTCATCTACCCTTGCTGGTATATGATAAATGGTATCATCAGCATAATTGAATTTTACTTCAAAGCTATATATTTTATTTAACCCTTTTGGCAATTTAGAAAAGTCTATCTCTAATATAGGGAGTACTTTTATATCTTCGTCATTTCCTATAATTCCTACGGTAAATTCCCTGCCTTCAATATATTCCATAATCATTATAGGTGGATTATATAATTCAAGGCTTTCTTCTACCTTTTTCATCAAAGATTCTTTATCGTATGTTAAACTATCATCTTGAATACCTCTACTTGAACCTTCATCTTTAGGTTTTACTAGCAACGGGAACTTTAGGTCGATATTCTCAATCTCTTCAGTATTATAAACATATGTGAATCCTGGTGTAGGTATGTTTGAAGCCTTAAATATCTTTCCTGAGAATATCTTATTATAAGCCAGACCATGAGCTAAAGGTGCAGATCCCGTATATGGTATACCCTCATACTCCAACATGGATGGTAATTGTGATAGACTTGATTCCCCTTGAATTCCATTACATAGGTTAAAGACTAGGTCAACTTGTTCTTCATTAATATTTTCTATTAATTTTTTGTCCATAACTAGGTTAATGACTTCATACTCATCTGATAATGCTTTTTTAATATGTTTCATAGTTACTTTATGTTGCTTATCCTCTTGTATTCCTTCTTCCCCTGGAAGAAACTCTACTCTTGGTTGATCCGTCACTATTGCAATTTTCATATTTACAACTCCTATCTATGTAAATATCATATCACAATCTACAGTTAATCCAAAATTCTCACAGTAAATGATAGTTATCAATCTAATATTGTTATCTCTATCCTTCTATTATTTGCTCTGCCTTCTGCTGTGTCGTTTGAGTCAATTGGCCTTTGTTCACCAAATCCACTGACTGATATTCTTTCTTCACTAATACCCATATCATCAATCATAAATTTTGCTACTCCAATCGCTCTAGCCACTGATAGTTCCCAGTTTGATGGAAATTCACTAGTTTTTATAGGAACATTGTCTGTAAATCCTTCAATTATTATTAGATTAGGTAAGTTCTGTATTTTCTCTGTTATTTCATTTAGGACAGTAAAACCTCCCTTAGAAATACTTGCCTCTCCACTTTCAAATAATACACCATCTTTAAATCGAATAACCATACCTTTGTTGCCTTCAATTATATTTACAGATTCCATTAGGCTGTTTTCTTTCAAGAAATTTAGAAAGCTGTCAGCTGAGTCTGGTATATCATTCTCTTCCAATAATAATGAATATAAGGATTCTTTCTCTTCCTTCAATTTTTCATTCTCTTGATTCAAGCCATCTACTTGTGAAGTCAAACTTTCTTTAATGGTTTCTAGCATACTAGCTTCTTCTGCTGTAAATGTAAAAAACACAATAAAAAAACACAGAATAATTGTTATCATATCACTATAAGTTATAAGCCAAGATCCACCATAATCAACTTCATACTTTTTATTAAAATTCTTTGAATTCATAGTTTTCATAATCCCTTTCCTGGCTGTAATCCCTAGGATAGACTAACCGTTTATTTTCCTTAAGCATTACATTCATCTTGTCAAATACATTTCTGGTTGAATCATCTTTTGAAATTAGAAGAATTCCTTCTTTAATCATTCTATATTGCAACAATCTTTGTTCTGTCTGTTCCTGTATTCTAGCCATCAGTGGAAATGCAATAAAATTGGAAACTAGAGACCCATATAATGTACTAACTAGGGCATATGCCATATTACCCATAATCTCTTGGGGACTATTGAGCTTAGCAAGCAAACCTATCATTCCTACTAAAGTACCCACAAGTCCAAAAGCAGGAGATATATTGGCAACCATTTTCATTACATTATAGGGTTTAAATAGCTCCATATGTCTTGACTCTATATCATTGTCCATGATATCCGCTATTACTTCTGTCCTTTTATAATCATTCAATAAAATCATTGCATCTCTTAAAAAAATGTCATCTTCATATTCTATATCACTTTGAATAGATAGTAATCCTTCCTTCTTAATTTTTATGGATAAGTTATAGACTTTGTTAATTGTTTGCTCATAATCAATCTCTTCAGTAAAACTATCTTTTACTGAATTTACAGTATTTATTAATACCTCCATTGGGAAACTAATAAAAATAGAAATAAAAATTCCAGCAAAAATAATTTGAAATGCATTTAAATTAAATAACATTTTATAAGAAATAGTTCCAATTAGGGCTTGTATCATTATTGCCATAAATACTGCCATAATTGGAATCTTAATATTCTTCCCTTTTAAATCAAACTTTCTTTTCTTGTAAAAATCCACTATCTATGTCCCCCTTTATCTTATATCAAACTTCTCTATGGGCTCAGGGCCTCTTAAGACTGCTTTGCTAATCTGTAAAATTCCTTCTTCATTTACTAAAGTCTTCCATCTGATTAGCTGAACATTACCCTCTGATATTTCAATTCCACTTATTATTGATGGATAAATGCAACATCCAGTGTTAAAATATGGCAGCTCCCTTTTTCTTGGAAATTTGAATCTATGAGTATGTCCACATATAAGCATCTTCTTGTTTTTTCGAATCCATTTATTATAATTTCTTTCAATTTTATGGCGTTTATAAGTATTCTTAACTGGGCTGGCAGGGTTTTTTATGCCAAAGGAATGCAAGTGTTTCCAGAAATACTTTAACGATAGCATAGTCATAGACCAAAGTTGATCGTTGGCAAAATCCCCCTGATGGCCATGTACTACAAATATTTCTTGATTAGTATTTTTGTTCTTTAATACCACTGCTTCACAAGGTTTTAATCCTGGTAAAAAATCAGATGTTTCTTCTTTATATTCATTATAATGGCTATAATAATTTCTCTTTACATAATCTTCGTTTTTTAGGTAAATATTATGATTTCCATAAATCATGATAAATCTATCAGCATTATGAAACTTTTTTATAGTTTCAAATATATCAAAATGTGCATTCTTAATATCCTTAACTCTAGGATATTCCCACAGTTCATCCCCATCTCCTGCTTCTACATAGGTATAACCATTTCTAAAATAGTGTTCAAGGGCATATTTAAAAACATTCTGATTTTTGCTAAACTCATCAGCATGGCCTCCTGTCCCTCTATGACAGTCACTAAAAAAAATATATTTGGAATTTTTATCGAAGTATTCAATTCTAGCGCTATTATACGCATTAGTAAGTCTTTCATCTGTTCGCATGTTTATCACCTCTTATTATTTCAATATATTTTATTATATCCCTAATCTTTAGATATATTTAAATATAATTGCTAATAATTCCAAATCATGAGTGAACTTGTATAATGGAGTTTCTTTTAGCTTTTCTCTTAATGTACTTCTTCTATTCCATTCTTTTTTGATATATAAATACTTCTAAGTATAACGGCAGTAATTACTATTACACCACCTATTACAGCATAAATACCTGGCTTTTCTCCAGAAAAAATATATACCCATACTGGATTTAATAATGGTTCTATTACTGTAAGTAGTATTGCTTCCAATGCTCCTAACTGTTTTGATGCATAAACATAAAATATATAGGATATTCCAAGTTGAAATATTCCCATTATAACGATAAAAAACAAGCTTCTTATATCAGGTAATCCTTTTAATATAAATGGTATGGCTATAGCAAAGGTTAATACATTTCCTAACAATGTGGTTTCAATAGCTGAGCCATCTTTTTGCATTCTTAAAGAGATTGTTACAAATGCTAGTGTAAGTCCAGATAGAATTGCTAAGATATTACCTAGCATATTGCCTGAGCTCACATCATTAATAAAAAACATAGCCATCCCCAATATTACGGCTAGAATTGCATATATATCATAGGAATGAATCTTCTCTTTTAATATCCATATACCTAAAACTGCTACAAATATAGGTGCAGTATATTGTAAAAGTATTGCATTTGCTGAAGTAGTCAACTTGTTTGCCATAACATATAATATAACTGTTAATGCATAGGCTATAGCCCCTAGAACCTGGGGTTTTGATTTAGTTATTTTGGGCTTTCTTATGTAAGCCAATAAAACTAGTGCGGCTACAAAGCTCCTTGATCCAGCTATAGCCACTGGATTCCACTGAACTAGCTTAATTAATATACCTCCTGTACTCCATAAAAAAGACGCTATTAAAGCTGCTATAATACCCTTATATCTATTGCTGATTCCATGGATCTCTGTCAAAATATTCACCTCATATTAGTATGATTATACTAGATTAATTGTATTCTATATATAGAATACATAAAAATTTTAGCATTGTCATGTAATTTTTTATTTATTATTAAATATTAAAATCTTCTTACTCTAAGAATAAGAAGATTTTTACATTATTTTAATTTATTTATGCTCGTTTCTCCAAAGCACTTCGTATCTAATTGCATTTTGCTTTACTGTTTCTATCTGCTCTAGGCTTACTTCTTTTTTTACTTTTCCTGGTGATCCCATGACTAAAGAATTTGGTGGTATTACTGTTCCTTCTGTAACTAAAGCTCCAGCCCCTATTATACAGTTGTCACCTATTACTGCACCATTTAAAATAATTGAACCCATTCCAATTAAAGAATTATTCCCTATTTTACAACCATGTACTACTGCATTATGTCCTATAGTCACATAGTCTCCAATCTCACATGGTTGATTAGTATCTACATGGACACTGGCATTATCTTGGATATTGGTACATTTTCCTATAATAATATAGCTCATATCCCCACGTGCTACGGAACTATACCACATACTACTTCCTTCACCTATGGTAACATCCCCTAATACATCTGCTGATTCTGCTATAAATGTATCATCGTGGATTTTAGTCTTTTTTTCCCTTAAATCTCTTATCATTAACATCTCTCCTTACTGTGCTTTCTTAGCTTCTTCCAAATATTTCACCGATAGATTCCAATCCTCATATCCCTTTAATAGTATTTGATAGTAGTGATCAGGTGGTAATTCTAAGTTTTTTTCTACCATAGCATAAGCGAAGGCATCATACTTGTTGCCTTTTTCATCTTCTACCTCTATATCAATCCTATCATATAAATCAGGATAACCCTCTAATTTATCTAATTGCTCCAAATGCTGCTTAGAAATTACATAAATTGCTCCAAATACATCTTTTTCCTTTTCAGCTACTATATCAGCTAATTGGTTAAATACTAATTTATAATCTTTTAGTACAGCTCTCTTGACAGGTGTTGCATCAGGGCATCTAGATAACATATATTCCTTACTTAAATTACTCGCATAAGCAAAATACAACATAAAATACACCTCCTATTTTGTGCCAAATCTTTGCAACCTTATTAGCATTATACCCCAAAACTTACTAATGTAAATGTTTGAATAGAAAAGTATTGGGTTGTAATATCTCCTTATTCATTTGCCCTATTTACATTACGCAATCTGCCCTTAATAGGTGTTGTTTGCAATCTTTCTAATACCATCTCGCCTTTATTATTCAAAATCTCCACAAATGTAGATATATCCAATATATTGATAATCCCTATATCATTAGCTGTCATACCTTCAATATTGCAAAGTGTACCTACAATATCCACTGCTCTCATTTTTGTTTTCTTTCCAGCGTTAATGTGTATTTTCATAATCTCTTTATTGAGTTCTTCACCTTTACTATCTTTAATTTTTAATCTAGTACTCATCTTTTCTTCAAATGAGCCCATTAAACTATTCACTGTTTCTTTCTCAGGTCTTTCTTTTAGTGGGATATCCTTATCTATATAACTCATGATAGCATTTAGATACCTTTCTTCTTGACCAGTAAGAAAAGAAATTGCTTTACCTGTACTATTTACCCTTCCAGTTCTCCCTATTCTATGAACATAGGATTCAGTTTCTCTTGGTATATCATAGTTAATTACATGGGTTATATTATCCACATCAATTCCCCTTGCTGCAACATCTGTAGCTACCAAATATCTAAAATAACCTTGTTTGAAACTTTCCATTACCTTAGTTCTATCCTTCTGTTCCATTCCACCGTGGATTTTATCACAAGAATAGTTAGCCCTTTTAATCTCAATATAAACTTCATCTACCTTTTCTCTTGTATTACAAAATATTATACAACTATCTGGATTTTCGATTATGGTTATGTCTTTCAAAAGTTCTATTTTATCATTTTCATTTACTATATATCTTTCCTGTATTATTCTATCTACCGTTAAATTCTGCGCTTCTATGTCTACATATACTGGATCTTTCATATGATTGCTACTTAAAAATTCTACAGTTGAAGGCATGGTAGCAGAAAATAGCATTGTCGTACGTTCCTTTGGCAAACTATCTATAATGGTTTCCACTTGTTCAAGAAAACCCATATTAAACATTTCATCTGCCTCATCTATGACAAGGTATTTAATATTTGATGTATCAAAGCTACCTCTTTCTATATGGTCAATTATACGTCCTGGTGTACCAATTACTATATGAGTTTTCTGTTTTAATTCTCTTTCTTGATTATAAATAGGTGCCTTTCCATATACTGCTAATGCCTTTAACCTTTTAAATCTACCAATATTAAAAAAATCTTCTCTTACCTGCATCGCTAATTCTCTAGTTGGTGTAATAATCAATGCTTGAGGTTTATTTTCATCCCAATCTACTAGTTGGCAAATAGGTATGGCAAATGCAGCTGTTTTTCCACTTCCGGTCTGAGACTTTACTACTATATCTTTTTCTTTCAATGCAATAGGTATAACCTGTTTTTGTACCTTAGTTGGCCCTTTGAAATTTAATAATTCAATTGCCTTTAGTAGTTCTTTACTTAAGTTATAATCCTTGAAATTTATTTCCATCATTTAATCAACTTTCCTTTCCCTTTAAGGATAACCTTACCATATTAACAGTACCACCTTTATTATAAGCATTATATCATAATTACATCCTAGTCCATATCACCAATTATCTAGAGTTATAATTTTAACCTATTATTACAATAAAAAAGCTGCAGTTATGAAGAATTAAATCCTTCACGACCACAGCTACTGATAATTTTACTAACCAAAAATCTTTATATCGCCTACCTAAATTGTTCCCTTGATTGCTGCCTGAGCTACACTTAATGGTGATGCAAGATAAATTTCTGCTTCTTTAGCACCTATTCTCCCAGGTGAATTACGAATAGTGGTTGTAATAGCCACATCATTAGAGGACAATAATCCAAAATGTTTTCCCGGACAAGGTCCACATCCTGGTGGCATAATAACTGCTCCACTATTCCTTAATGTTGAAGTCAACCCCATTTCATCCATTTCATTAGCAATCTTACTGGAAGCAGGGGTAATTATTAAGGTAACTTCGGGATGAATAAACTGCCCCTTCAAAACATCTGCCACTGCTACCATGTCTTCCAACCTACCAGCCGAACAACCACCTATAATGGCAACAGTAATCTTCTTTCCTTCTAAATCCTTAAGAGATCTAACAACAGTAGGTCCCGGCGGAATAGCCACCATTGGTTCTATTGAGTCAACATTGATATTAATCACATTTCCTTCTTCCTCTGAATCTTCTGGAAGGATAAAGGCTGTAACCACACCAGCTTCAGGAAGTAAGTTGCATAATGTCATCTTGCTGTCGATACTAGCTTTTTGAATAAAAGAACCTTTTAGAGCTACGGCTTTTCCTTCTATTTCCTGATTACCTAAAATGTAAAGAGCAATATCTCTAGCCATCGTATCATCTCTTAAATCTCCATCCAGATTTATGATAACAACTTCAGGAACTTTTAAATTATAATTGCCTGTTTCCAATACTGGAACAAGTTCTTCAGCAGATACTGAAAAAGCAAGTGCTCCAAAGGCACCAGAAGTTGCTACATGTCCATCTGCTCCTACAATGATCATGCCCCGTTGAATGTCAACATTCTCTGCAACTACTTGATGTAATACCCCCTCACCGTGATTGTAAAGTTGGCAGTTTTTTTCCTTACAGACCTCAGCCATTTCCTGTTGAAGGGCACGATCCTCTATAGTAGGTGCAGGGAAAGCATGATCTACTGTAATTAAAAATTTATTGCCTTCAGCCATCTTATATTCTCCCTGTTTCCAAGCAGAAAGCATTTTTGGCCATGTTCCATCATGTCCTAGAATCAAATCAACTTTAATGCTTATTTCCTGCCCCATAGCAACTTCAGATAAAGATGCGGCTTTTGCAAGAGAATGCATGAAATGTTTCACTGTCATAATCATTCCTTTCTTTTCACTCAAATCATTGAGTATATAATAATCAATATCTTATCATAGCAAACCCCAGATTTTATAGAAAAATCTAGGGAGCTCACTACTTAACAGAAATAAAATATATTTTATACAATTCTAAATACTGTAAACAGTAACCAACAAAGAATCGAACCAACTATGGACATTGCGAATCCCCATGCCATCATCCCTTTATATAACGGTTTTGAATCAATATGGTCAGGTGAACCAGAAATAAAGACTGCACCTGTAGTGGAAAGTGGGCTCATATCAGTTAAATGTCCAGCAACTATAATAGTAGAAATCAGCGGCATCAAATCAGTTGCAGGAGCACCGATCTGTGCTAACAATAGTGGTGCCATTGGCAAGAAAGCAGGCATAATAACACCAGAAGTACTAGCATAAGCAGAAACGATGGCTGCGAAGAATCCTATAACCAAGGTAGCTGTAAATGGAGTGGAGAAGTTAGCCATAATATCTGCAAAGAGATCCATTCCACCTATATCTTGCATAAGTTTAACCATTACAGTTACCCCAGTAACTAATATTATAGCTCCCCATGGCATTGTTTTAAATGCAGCTTTTTCATCTCCAGCTTTCATAAGGATAAGAATAGAGCTAAGTACAAAGGATGTAAATCCAATATCTAATTTAAGTATAAGAACTGCAATCACTAGTAATCCTATTGCACTTAAAGTAGCCATTTGTTGGAAACTAAAAGGCTCAACTGTCATTGTCGCTAAGGCATTGACCTTATCATTATCTTTAACTTTCCATAATTTAAGTCCTCCATATAGAAAATAAGCAATTGCAGCTACAATAATATGAACAATTAGCATATTCATCCAAAGAGTCATTTCCATACCTACTATTCCCATTTCTGCCAAAACACTATTACCTACAATTCCATTTGGTGCTAATGGGGACATTGCTCCAGCTTGGGCACCATTACCAACTACAAGGGCCATAAGAAGGGGTGGTATCCCTACTTCAGCAGCTAAAACCATAGCAGGCGCAGCCAAAAGCGCAGAAATAGCAATTTGTCCTGGTCCAAGGGAAGAAAGAATAAAAGCTAAAACGAATAAAACTATTGGAAGGAGTGCTACTTTTCCTTTTACCATTTTAACCGAATACTTAGTTATCTTATCTAAAGTACCGTTACTCTGGGCAATACCGAATAAAAAGGTAACACCTACTAACATCAGTAAAAGACTTGCTGGATAACCTGCAATTAAATCCTTAACCTTCATTCCACCTATTAAATGACCAACTACATATGCCAACCCAAGAGACAAAATCCCAAGATTGATGTTTTTCCAAATACTAATAATAATTGCTAATACCAACACTACTAAAGAGAGTATATCTAAATGACTTGCTAAAAATTCTAACATAATAACACCATCCTCCTTATTTAACTTCTGTAAAAACTAAGATTTAATAAATGACTTTTATCCTCCTTTCTGATTGGTTTTTTATATTTATCCTTCAATAATAAAAGCATTATTGAGGAATAGAAAACAATTTTAAATCAATTATTTTAAGAAGGTTTGTCCCATTGATTGTGCAGCTGTTCCAAGTTTGACCTTATATCCAAGTTCAAATAAAGTCATTTCTATGGCACCTAGAACTGCATAAACATCTAATTTATAAATAGCACCTAAATGTCCTATCCTGAAAATCTTTCCTTGTAGCTTTTGAAGTCCACCACCTATGACCACACCATATTTTTCTTTTAATATTCTTGCAAACTCCTTATACTGTATCCCGTCAGGCATATTAACAGTAGTTACAGTATCAGATTCATATCCTTCTTCCGAAAATAGTCTCAGTCCCATTGCCTTCATTGCATTTCGTGTTGCTTCTGCCATTAAAGCATGTCTGTCCCAGATATTTTCCAAACCTTCTTCTTCAATAATGTTCAGGGACTCCTTTAACCCAAACAACAATGTCGTTGGAGGTGTATAGGGAAATTGCTTCTCTCCCATTTTTGCCCTTACTGCTTTATAATCCCAATACCACTTTGGCATTGTAGATTTCTCTGAAAGTTTCCAAGCCCTTTCACTTACAGCAACCATACTAAGCCCTGGTGGAAGCATAAATCCTTTTTGAGATGCAGTTATAGCAACATCTACTCCCCATGCATCCATTTCAAATGGAATGCATGCAAGGGAACTAACTACATCTACAATCAATAATGCTGGATGTCCACTTTCCTTCATCATTTTTCCAACTGATTCAATATTGTTTACAATTCCAGAGGTTGTCTCATTTTGTGGTATACATACTGCTCTTATCTTTTTATCTACATCTTTCTTGAGAACTTCTTCGATCTCCTCAGTCTTTACAGCCTGACCCCATTCCTTTTGAATTCTAATAACATCAACACCATATTTTTTTGCTATATCCGCCACTCTTTCACTAAAGACTCCATGACAAGCAGCTGCTATAGTATCTCCAGGTGAAAAGAAATTAACTATGGCTGATTCTAAAGCCCCGCTACCTGAACTTGGAAACATTAGAATGTCATTTTCAGTCCTATATACCTTTTTCAAGCCTTCTACACAGCATGTTATTAATTTTTCAAATTCTGCCCCTCTATGATTTATAAGCGGCATTGAAAGGGTTCTTAGTATTCTCTCTGGTATATTAGTTGGTCCTGGAATTTGTAAATATTCTCTTCTCTCCATGTCTTCACTCTCCTATAAATTATCAACAATGTCTTCTATTATTTTAATTACCTCATAAATATGACTTTCTTCAATTCCATAATGAGTTATCATCCTAAAAGATGTTTTAGAAATTCTTTTAGCCTTGATACCGTTTTGCATCAATTTATCAAGAAATGCTTCAATTGTAACTGGTAAATCTTCAACTGAACCTGTAATTATATTTGTATGGATTCTTGATATATCCACATTTAACCCATTGATTTTTGCTAATCCACTTCCTAAAATTTGAGCATGTTTATGATCTATTTCAATCTGCGGCATCATTGTATTTAGTGCAACAATTCCAGGTGCAGCTAAGAAACCAGCTTGCCTACATCCTCCACCTATCCTTTGTTTCATCCATCTTGCCTTTGCAATTATATCCTTATTTCCAGCAAGTATGGCTCCATATGGTGCAGCAAGACCTTTTGTCAACGCAAACATAACTGTATCTGCATCTTTTACAATCTCTTTTACTGGAGTTTTAGAGGCAACTGCCGCATTAAATACTCTTGCACCATCAAAGTGAACATATATATTATTCTTTTTTGCTAAGCTGCAAACATCATTTATATTCTCTTGTGGTACAATAAATCCTGCATTAAGATTGTTTGTATTTTCTATGCATATTAGTGAAGTTTTTGCTCTTTGGATACCCTCCTCTTGAATTAAATCCTCCATTTTATTGATATCATATACTCCATTTGGCACTTCTATGGCTCTTGTTTGAACCTGAGAAATTGCAGCAAGTCCTCCAACTTCCAAATTATATATATGTGAAGTGTCCCCTATGATTACTTCCTCTCCACGGTTTGTTAAAGCCATAACTGCTATTTGGTTGCCCATAGTTCCTGAAGTAACAAATAATCCCTCTTCCTTCCCTAGTATATCTGCTGACATTCTTTCCAGCTCTCTTACCGTTGGATCTTCCCCCATAATATCATCTCCAACTACGGCATTATACATTGCCTCTCTCATCTCTTGAGAAGGTTGTGTCACCGTATCAGAACGAAGATCAATAAAACCTTTCATATTATCACCTTCCATTTCTCATTAATGTTCTCATTAAGCCAAGTTTTATTATAACTTACCTATATAATTATATTTTTAACAATACAATTATATAAAGCAAGAACCATGCCAAATCTTGGCATGGTTCTTATCAGCAGTATTCATCCGATGTTTTAGACTTTGATATAGTTGTATTCCAGATGCCCTTCATTTATTGAAACATTTTCGTTTCAGATATGTTGCATCATTTGAAACATTTTTGATTCAATTTCAAGATTTTATTCTATCGTGACAGATCTAAATCATATTTTTTTATTTTTCTCCATAAGGTGGTTCTAGATATCCCCAATTCCTTTGCTGTCAAATTAATTATACCCTTATTTTCTTCTAAAGCATGTAAAATTGCGTCTTTCTCAGAAATATAGTTCTTTTTATATTCTTCTAATTCTACATTCTTCTCATTAATTATTGTTTCTTTATCATCTAATTGATATATAGTTGTATCACTTTTAGTATCTTCTACTGTAATAAATTTGTTTTCAATATCTTCACGTTCTATACATTTCTCCTTTGCAACAACCATTAATCTTTCCACAAAGTTTTTAAGTTCCCTAATGTTACCAGGCCAGTTGTACAAACTCAAATATTGTATTGCCTTTTCACTTAGAGTTATTGATGGTCTATCTAATCTCTGGCTGTAATATTGGATAAAATGATTTATAAGATATGGAATATCTTCTTTTTTATTTCTCAAAGGATACATCTCTATCTTTAACACATTAAGCCTATAAAATAAATCTTCTCTAAACTTTCTTTCTAATACTAGGCTATGAAGGTTTCTGTTTGTTGCAGTAATAACTCTTACATCTATGGGAATTACCTTATTATCACCAATCCTCATAACTTGTTTTTCTTGTAACACTCTTAATAATCTTCCCTGAATCAAGGGATTCATTTCACATATTTCATCTAAGAAAATCGTTCCACCATGGGCAAGCTCAAACAAACCTCGTTTCCCTTTTCTATCAGCCCCAGTAAATGATCCAGGTGCATATCCAAACAGCTCAGATTCTAGCAGACTTTCCGAAAGTGCTGCACAGTTAACTGCTACAAATGGACCATTAGCCCTGTTACTATAATTATGTATACTTTGAACCATGACTTCTTTACCTGTTCCTGTTTCACCCTCTATTAAAATCGTCGAATTTACCTTTGCATATTCCTTACCTATTCTTATTGTTTCTTTTGATTCTTTACTAACTCCAATAACATCATCGAATGTGTATTTAGCATAAAGTCCAGTAGTAGAGATTTCTCTCCTTATCTGCTCCTCCATCTGCTGAATCCTATTTACATCCTGCAACATTGCCACGGCATCAACGACTTCTCCATTCACCTTTATAGGTATATTAGATACCATTATCTTATTTTCCTGAATGTATTTAATAACCTCCATTTCACCAATACCACTATACAATATATCAGTCAATTCAAGCTGTGGAAGTACATTATCTATATGCTTACCAACAACATCTTTACCATTTAATTTTAACAGTTTTTCAGCTGTTGAGTTAAAAATGCTTATATATCCATTTCTATCAACTGATATAATCCCATCCTTAGAGTTCTCTACTATTGTTCTAAATCTTTCTCCTCTTTTATTCTCCTCACGGGTAGCTATTGCTACCCTCTTTGCCTCCTGGATTGCACTAATAATAGCTTCTCTTCCCGTTTTTATAACTATCGGTTTGATATCATATTTAGGAGCATATCGAACAATAATGCCTCCCCCAATCACAACTTTGACTCCTCGGCTTGAAATATCAGCCATTTTTTCCTCGACTTCTTTTTCATTGGTGACCTGTATTACCTGATATCTTATTCCTGATATCTTTATGAAACTTTCACTTGCCGTAAGCATATTATCAAAGGCTATTATTGCAATATTATCATTCACTTTTTCAGCTTCATTAATAGCATTAAATATGTCCATTACTGTTATTGGAATAGGCACGGTAGGTATATTTAAGCCACAATTCTTTAATAGTAGCTGTGTACCACCCCTAGCAATAATAACATCGAATCCCTTACCCTCATACTCTTTTGCTAATTCAAGTCCTATTTCCATGGAACCTTCAATTATATGGATACTCTCCTGAAATTCAGAAGCTGCTGCTTTCGCTATCTTTAGCAAATCCTTTGGAACTATTATTGCAATTTTAACCATAAGAACCTCCTAATATATTGACTAATAAGTTATTGAAACAAGATATCTTTATAGAAACTATTTTTTACATTAGAATATAAGACATACGATAGTAGCATGTCTTAATCAATTATACTCAATATACTCTACTTAAATTATAACACAGATTAAAATTAATACTAAATCCGTATTCAACTTAATGATTAATATACAAAACAAAAGGCAGCCTATATCCAAGTATCTCCAATGGCTATAGGCTGTTTTTTATTTGTTAAAGTTTAACTGTTGATACTATTTCTTCAAGCTTCATAGATACTTCTTTATTTCCTTCCATTATTGTATTTATATTATTTATAGCCTCAACTATATTCATATTCTTTTCAGCTATAGTTGTAGTTGCAACTGTTGATTCTTCAACTGTAATAGATATCTCCTTCATTGATGTGGATATTTCATTTACTGTAGCAGCTAACTCTTCAGAAGTTGCACTTAAGTCTGAAATTATATTATTTAAGAAATATCCATCCTCTTTATAATTATTTACAGCGTCTACCATCAAGTCATAGTCCTTCATAACATCTATTTCTAAGAAATCCATTACTGATGATACTCTGTCTATAAGCTGCTCCACTGCTTTAGTTATATTATCTGTTACAGCTTGAATCTCTCCTACTGTTGAATTAGAATGTTCAGCAAGTTTTCTGATTTCATCTGCTACTACTGCAAATCCTCTTCCTGATTCTCCTGCTCTTGCAGCTTCTATAGCTGCATTTAAAGATAATAATGAGGTTTGTTCTGATATAGATAATATTGCATTTGACAATAATGTTATCTTTTCTACCTCTTTCGATGCTTCTATTGCTTTTCCGATTTCTCCTCTTGCCTCTTCATAGATATTCACAGATTTATCTTTTGCCATGATAAACTGATGTCTTAGTTCTTCAGCTTTAGTGCTAATTTCAGAAGATGTATTATATCCGTCTTGAACTTTTTCAGCAAAATCAGTTATTGCCATATCTATTTCATTAGCGGATTCATTGATGGATAAAGTGGCTGCAGCTGTTTCTTCCATTCCAGCTGAAAGCTCCTCAGTAGTAGCAGAGGTATCTTCTGCTTGCAATACTAAGAAACCAAGCTTGTCTAAAGTCTCTTTATATACTTCATGATTAATTTCAATTGATGAATCCATCTCTTTCATAAACATTCTCAGTTTTTCAATAATCAGTTGATAGGATCTATACATTTGTCCTATTTCATCTTTTCTTTCAAGTTTACTTTCTTCAATAGATAAGGATAAATCCAAATCACTTATATTTTCTGCAATATTAACTGAATTTATAATTGGTTTTGATATTGTCCCAGCTATATAATTTGCAAATACAAGGGCAATAGCAACTACAACAATTGTTGCTATTATAGTATATCGGATAACCATATTGATAGTTCCCATGGCTCTATCACTAGGAAATCCTACTCCTACTTTCCAATTTGATTCTACTACATCTGCATAGAAGAACATTCTATCTTCATTATCAAAGTCCTTCACTCTTCTTTCCCTAATACTCAAATCTTTAGACATAATACTTTGAATCTTGCCATCTAATACATCGCCTATATTTGTTAATTTATCTTCAGTAGGATTAAAAGACTCATTAATATGAGTAATTATATTTCCATTATCATCTAGTAAAAAAGAATAAGCACCTTCTCCAAGGTCTACATTGGATATTAAATCTACTATAAAATCAATTGTAATATCTGATGCCATTACTCCTTCTTTACCACTAGAAGTTTTGAAAAGCTTTGATATGGTAATTACCATTTTACCCATATCTGAATCCAAATAAGGTTCAGTAATATGGATGCCATCCGTTTCTTTGGCTCCTACATACCAATCTCTTGTAGTAGCATCATAGCTACTATCAGGTATCCACCCTGACCCAGCTATCAAGGACTTGTCCGAAAAAGCAACATAATACTCATTCCCATCATTCATCTTGTTTTTATCAACAAAATACTTATGCACATAATTATATTCATAATTGTTATTATATAGGAGTCCTTGAAGTACTTCCTCTAAGGAATCTTTTTGTAATGCCATCCATTTATCAGAATCCTTCG
This sequence comes from Tissierella sp., assembly GCF_031460495.1. Lineage (NCBI taxonomy): Bacteria > Bacillati > Bacillota > Tissierellia > Tissierellales > Tissierellaceae > Tissierella > Tissierella sp. Next base: position 81,311 of record NZ_JAVKTS010000003.1, read on the forward strand.
CAATATTTACAGTTTCAAGTTGAATGTTTTTATTTACCTCTTCTTCTAAATTTTGAATAGACAAATTATAATTAATCAATGCAATTGCCATAACACTAATAATACAAACCAAAACTGAAAATATGACTAGTTTCCCTTTTAATTTCATAGACATCACTCCCCTTATGTTTTTTTACACATATTTCCACATTATTATACATTAAAACACAAATGTATTCAATGAGTCTTTCGACTAGAATATCAACTTAAAAGAAGAGTCTATCTCAAAATGATGACAATCATTTTAAGATAGACTCTTCTTGATTTTTATAAACTTCCCTTTAATCCTATCTCTTCTGCTACTTTTCTCATAGCATTTATTGTTTCTTGAATAACATAATCCTTTTCCATTCCTAGCATATTAATACCATTTTCTATAATAGTTCTATCTACTCCTGCTGCAAATTTGCTATCTTTCCACTTTTTCTTAACTGATTTTGGCTCTAGATCTAACACAGATTTACTTGGACGAAGCAATACTACTGCTGTAATTAATCCCGTCAATTCATCTATGGCATATAGAACCTTCTCCATCTTTTCTATAGGTTCAATATCACAACATATTCCATAACCATGACTTGCTATGGCTCTTATATAATCTTCTGGATATCCTTCTTCTTTAAGTATTTCCTGCACCTTTATACAATGTTCATCAGGATACATTTCATAATCTAAATCATGAATCAATCCTACTATTGTCCATTTTTCAACATCAGGCTCATTAAGGAGCTCTGCAAAATGTTTCATAGTAGCTTCAACTGACAATGCGTGTCTAAGCAGGCTATCACTTTTATTATGTTTTTTGAATAATTCCAAGGCTTCTTCTCTAGTTGGTTTTTTACTTGTCATTTGTATACCCTCTTTCTTTATCGCTTTAGTATATATAATAATAGAGTAGGCTTGTGGTGTCAAGCCTCTCATGGATTAGTACTAATGTCTATTTCAACCTTTGGTCGTATAAAACCCATTTGAAGAAGATACATAAATTTTGATAGTACCTCACCATCTTCACCATTATTTATAAATGCCTTACATGCTAGAAAATAAATGTATAAATATTTTATTCATTTCTATTGCAAATTATTACCAAATAGTATAATCTAAGTAAATATATTATCATATTTAATGGTAATATGTGGGATTTTGTTACCAGGGTAAGGTCGGTCTGTTAAGTAAAATAGTGAGGGGAAAATATCATAGTAGAGGGGATAATAGCATGGAGCTGGACTTAGTGTTTGAAAAATTAGTTAAGGCACAAGCGAAATATGAGTCAGCTAGCCTGGGTCTGAATCTGTTAATTACCAGGTTGCAGAGAAAGTATTCTGCTAATCAGTCAACGGAAGAATTAAATAACTGTTTGCAGGAAATAAAAGCATTTTTTAAAAAATATGCTTTAGTAGTAGAAAAAGATATCGAAGCATTGAAGAAAATATAGGAGGTAAAGACCATGTTTGTTAATCTTGATCAGGCAACAAAATTAGTCCAAGAAGGTAGAATTTTGCATATTGCAGCTGACGAGTCTTTGTTGAAACAATTACCGAAGGGCAAATGGATTGCGGGAACTACTCCATATTTTATTACGGAGCAAGGCGGTATCACTTGCAAAGATAAATTATTTATTAATGAAATAGTAGATGCAGTGGATTGTAAAACCATAGTGTACGATAGAAATAATATATTAGACATAACAAAGGATTCCTATCTTAACGGGATGTCATTTTTAATTATGCCTTTTGCGAGTGATGTTGCTGTATTTTATGCTAAGGAAGCACCAAATTCAATTGATATATTAATGAATCCAACAATTGGTTGGATCTCAGGTTTTGATCTATCTACCAACTCTAGTGCGAAGGTATATGATGGCGTTACTGGTGTATCATATGACGACAAAGCGGTTGCATTACACATTTCCTTGCCCGATGATAAGGTAGCATCCCTTGGAATAGTAAATATTTTTAATATTGACGAGAATGATACGAAAATCGAGTTTAAGGAAGATGCTTTATCAGTAAAGAAATGCTTAGTTAACGGAAAAGAAGTTTTATTTTCAGATTATTTATCCGAAAATAATATTAATACACAATTACCATTAGTAGCAGATTATAACAGTGTATTGGTAAATGTGTCTATTAAATCCGTTTCTGAAGAAAACAAGACTGTTGATTTTTATGCTCCTGTATTTGCAGGAAAAGAGTATCGTTTTGCTCACCCTGTCAATAATTATGGTACAAGCTTCACAGAACATTTACAAGGGTTTGAAAATATTAAACCAATCTTTTCTTGCAACTGTATCCTCAATTACCTTTATGGTGAACTTGATGGTAAATCAACAGCGCCGTTTGCAGGACCGGTAACTTTTGGAGAAGTCGCATACCAGTTACTAAACCAAACACTAGTATATGCAGAGATAATTAGTAAATAACAAAAGATTATATGAAGTGTCCTATAGGATTAATCTCCCGTAGGGCACTTTCTTTTTAAGACAATATATAATTACAAGATTGGTTACAAAAAATTGATATAAGCCAAACATTCCACATAGTATACTTTTTGCGAAATAGTAATGCTTACATCAACATACGATCCAATTACTATGATACAATCACCCTCTTTCTTTAGTGCTTTACTAAATATAATAAAGTAGTAGCCTCATAGTGTAAAGTCTTCTATAGGATAAAAGCTTACTTTTCTAGAATAGAAAAAAGAATCTACAGTGTATCTGATATAATACCAAGGATTCTTTCTTCTATTGCTTCAACAGTAGTATTTAATGGAAGTGCCAATTCTGAGAATAGAATATTTTGAACTGAAATTAAGAGTTTCTTATCTCTTTCATCAAATTTCTTCCCATTGTTTTCTGTTTTAATCTTTTCCCTCATCAAAGTATTGACTATCATAGAAATTTCTTTACGATTCCCCGTCTTTACAATATTTGAATATACTTGATTTCTATGGTTTACTTTATCAATCCATTCTATTCCTGCTAACTTAAAGGTTTCTATAATCTCTTCGGCTTCTTCTCTATCCATAAGCCTTAGCATCACTACATCTTGACTATCTACAGGGATGCTAATTTTCAACTTATCATTTTCAACGGGGTGCAAAACATAATAGCTTTTAGTGACACCAAAGTATTCTCTTTCACAAATCTCATCTATACAGCAAATTCCCTGGCCAGAATAGATAATTAAATCTCCAATATCAAACATTTGAGTTTCTCCTTTACTAATTCTTTACCATTTAATGTGACTTCATTCAATATAGTTTGCTATAATCAAATAATCCTTAAGATTCTTTCTTAGTTTTTTTTGTTGCAGTCTTTTTTGTTGTTGTTGTTTTTGTTACGGTCTTCTTTGCAGGTGCCTTTTTTGCTGTTGCTTTTTTTAATGCTTTTTTATTTTCTATCTCAGCTAGTCTTAACTCTTCTCTTAATTCAATAGCTATTCGTTGTCTTTCTTCACGCTCTAACTCTAGTCGTTGTATTTTCGCTTTTAGTTCTCCTTGGATATAATCTGCCAATACTAAATTTTCAGTCTTTAAAAATTTATCAAAAGCCTCTGGATATTGAAATGACTTAGTTCCAATATCACCTTGAAAATCTACCAATACCTTGTTGTCTTGCATTTCTTTCACAATCCCTGAACCAAACTTAATATGTTCTACACTTTCATTTAACAAATTCATTCTTTATACCTCCATAATCTATTTCATGTTTTATAATATTAATGATTTTCAACCATGCAGATATGTTTTATATTTAATAAGGAATTCTTACACATGATTTTTTACATAATTTAACGCAACATATCTTAAATAACTCTCTTCCTATATTTTATCACATTGAAAAAGTTAAATGTAAGTAAAACTTTTAGTATATAGCTTATTCTAGGCATTATATATTATACCCAAAAGGATCAATTGATATTATTGTGCTTCGTAAAGTTCTCTATAATAACTGCCTTTTTTCATGAGCTCATCATGATTTCCTATCTCAATAATTTTACCCTTGCTTAATAAAATTATTTTATCTGCATTTCGAATTGTAGATAGTCTATGAGCAATAATTAAAGTAGTACGATTTTTAGATATATTCTCAATAGATTTTTGAATTAATTGTTCTGTCTTTGTATCAATGTTGGCAGTTGCCTCATCCAGCACAAGAACTGATGGATTGTGGGCAATAGCTCGTGCAAAGGATAGAAGTTGTCTTTGCCCTGCAGAGAAGGTGCTACCCCTTTCCCTTACAGGTTCATTGATTCCAAGGGGTAATTCATCTATAAAATCCGATGAACATGATAATTCCAAGGATTTTGATATTTCATCATCAGGGATATTAGTATTAAGACTTATATTACTTTTAATATCTCCTGAAAAAAGAAATACATCTTGTAAAACTACTGCTACATTCTTTCTTAAATCCTTCAGCTTATATTCTTTAATATTTACGCCATCAATTAAAATTTCACCCTTCTGAATCTCATAGAATCTAGAAATCAGATTAATAATCGTAGTCTTCCCTGCTCCTGTAGCTCCTACAAAAGCTGCAGTCTCACCTGGTTCAATATTAAAGCTTAGGTTTTTCAATATCCATTCCTCTTCATTGTAAGCGAAATAAACATTCTTAAATTCAATTTTTCCCCTAAAACTTTCTATAGGTAAACCTGCATCTAAATCTTCTAGTATATCCTCCTGATCCAACAACTCAAATATACGATCTGCAGATACTATGGCAGACTGGATAGTATTATAGTTTTCTGCTAAATCATTAATAGGTGCAAAAAACTGCTTGATATAGTTTGTAAATGCAAATACCACACCTAGCTCAAGAGTTTGGTTCATAATCTTGCCCATGCTATACCATACTAATACAGCAATAGTTACATTTTGCAATATCTCAATTATAGGCCTTAGCAAGCTATTCATCTTTATTTGAAATAGTGTGGCTTTATGATATTCATCATTTAATTCCTTGAATTCCTTTTGCTTTTCTATTTCTCGATTAAATACTTGTACCAATTTCATTCCAGACAAGTTTTCCGCAAAAAAACCATTTATTCTACCAATCAAGCTTTTTACCACTTGAAAGTTCTTTTTGATTTTATTCTTGAAATAATATGTTACTAAGAAAATAAGTGGTACTGCTACAAATCCTATTAATGCTAAGCTTACATTCATTTTAAACATTATAACTACAATTCCAATTAATAAGAATATATCTCTAAAAAGATTAATCAAAACATCAGTAAACATTTCGTTAAGAGCTTCAACATCATTAGTAGCTCTTGTTATTAACCTTCCTGAAGAAAATTTATCTAAATAAGATAATGGTAGATGTTGTATATGACTGAAAACTTTTTTTCTTAAATTGCTAACAATATTCTGCCCAACACGATTCATAAGATTTATCTGTGCAAATGTGAACAATGAGCCTAAAGCTATGATTACCATATATAGGATACCCATGGAAGTAATAGAATAGAACCCTATCTCAGGCCTTTTAAGAATTAGGAAATCATCTATTACAATCTTTAAAATAATTGGTTTTAAAAGCTCTGCTCCATTTGCTAATAGTACGCAGATAGCTGCCAAAACTACGGTTCTCTTGTGGGGTATCATTAACTTTAATAATCTTAAAACACTATGACGCTTCATGGTTCACCTTCTCTCGCATTTCTTCTTTATATTGCTCCTCATAAATTTCAAAATATGCTCCTTCTTTTTCTAGAAGCTCTTCATGGGTTCCACTCTCTACTATTTCCCCATGGTCCATTACAATAATTTCATCTGCATGTTTTATAGCTGAAATACGATGAGCAATAATGATGCCTGTCTTACCAATTAATATATCTTTAAAATGGTCAATAATGCTCTCCTCTGTTTTTGTATCAACAGCAGATAAAGCGTCATCCAAGATAAGTATACTTGGATTTTTTACAATTGCCCTTGCAATTGAAATCCTTTGTTTTTGACCTCCAGAAAGATTTACTCCCCTTTCACCTATTACAGTATCAAATCCATTAGGAAAATCTATAATATTATCATAAATGCAGCTTGATTTAGTAGCATCTTCAATTTCTTCATCCGAGTATATATCTCTAAAGAACTGAATACTTTCTTTAATAGTGGATGAAAAAAGGAAATTATCTTGTGGTACATATCCTATATTTTCACGAAGAACTTTCAAAGGATAATCATTGATATCTTGCCCATCTATGAATATCTTTCCTCTTTCAACATTATAAAGCCTTAGTAAAAGGTTCACCAAAGTAGTTTTTCCACTACCCGTTTTACCTATAATTCCTACTGTTTTTCCTTCACTAATTTTAAAACTAATATCTTTTAAAGCTAACTCTTCTACTCCTGGATAATTAAATCTTAAATTCTTTATTTCTATACTCCCTTTTATTTCTTTTAAAGACTGATCTCCAGTTTCATGAGTAATATCTGATTTTGTTTGAAAAATTGCATCTAGTCTTTTAAATGAAGCTAAGCCTTTTTGAGTTATATTAATTACTCTACCTATTGATGTAATTGGTTTTACAATCAAAGTAAGATATCCATTAAAAGCAATAAAATCTCCAAGGGTAATTACATTGTTTTTCACCATATTACTACCGTAGATAAGACTAATCATAAAGCTTATACCAAAGCACAGTTCAATCATTGGTGAAAGAATAGAAGAAACCCTAACCATTTTTATATTAGATTCTTTCATTTTTTCATTTAAATCATCAAATCTATGAACTTCGTCCTTCTCCTGTACATAGGATTTGATTACTCGAATGCCTGAGATGTTTTCTTGTACACGATCTGATATAGCTGCAAAATTTTCTTGAACTGTTCTAAACCTCTTTTGTACTAGTCCACCAATTTTAATCATTAAGAGCAAGATTACTGGAATAGGCAAAAGAGCTAATATAGTTAATCTCAAGTCTATGGTTCTAGCCATGGATGCAATAACCACTATACACATTCCTGTACCGTGAATTATATGGGCTAAACCTGGCCCAAAGGACATTCTTACTGCAGAGATGTCATTAATAGCATATGCTAGTAGATCTCCCGTTTTCCTCTCGTGATAGAATTGTACTGGAAGTGTTTGAAAATGGGCAAACAAACTTTGTCTCAAATAACACTCCATATTTCTTGAACTCCCTAAAATGAGATATCTCCATATATATCTTGTAAAAAATGCTGCTACTGCAACGACGATCATCATCCATAAATAGAAGAATATTTGCCCCCTATCTATATTTTCTAATCTTAATAGGTCTATAATTATGCCCAAAAGCTTAGGCCCAAAGGTCTGGATATAGGTACTTAACATTAGAAATACAACCCCTATGGTGTAATGTATCCAATGCTTCTTGAAAAAATTTATTATAGCATTTCCTTTCATATGTTGCCTCCATTATGTATAAAATTTGTTTAGACTCTCTAAATATTATATCATAATATTATAATAATTGGGATTTTTTATATAATAAAAAATTTTCTTGCACATAGGTAGTGAGAGAAGGTGTGTAACTGTAACCATATTGTTACTGGATTAATGCTGATAAAATAGAATATACTATTGTTAATAAGTAAAAGTGAGGGGATAATAAAAGTGAAAAAATCTATATCATTTCTACTATTGTTAATAATTTGTGTTTCTATATTTTCTTTTGTAGTTGCAGAGGATGATTATACTGTAAAAAACAGTACAATTACTGAGACAGGAGATTTTTTAAGTATTAATATCTCTGTACCTTATTTTGATGGCTTTAAGGGTGCTGACAAGGTAAACAAGGAAATTGAAGTCCTAGTTAAAAACTCCATAGAGGATATCAGAGCTACGGCGACTTTAATGAAGGAATATCATGAAGAGAATCTTGACAGCAGTGCGGTATTCTGGACTCAAAAAGCTATTTTAGATATTTCCTATGACTATTTTTTGAACAAAGATTTACTATCTCTACAATTAAACTTCTCTAGCTATTCAGGTGGTGCCCATGGAATGTATTATGTTATTCCTATAAATGTCAATACTTTTACTGGTGAAATATACGAATTTAAGGACTTATTTAAATCTAACTCATCTGTTGAAGTAATAGAAAAAAAGATTATTGAAACTATGGATAAATCTCCGAATAATTATTTTGAGGACTATGATAAAGTAGTAAAAGACAAGAATGGTGATTTTTTATTCTATATTGATGGAGACAAAATAGTTGTTTATTTTACCCTTTATGAAATAGCTCCTTATGCAGGAGGAATGCATCGTTTTGTATTTGAGGGAAATGAATTAAAGGAACTACTAAAGGATGAGATTTATAACTCTATGAAAGAAGAAAAATCTCTAGATGCAATTAGGTTTAATGGTCTTAGTTTATCTGCACAAGAAGTTGTATTGGATGATTATGTTCCTATGATTCCTCTTCGTGTTGTTGCTGAATCTCTTGGCTATAAGGTTGATTGGAATAAGAAAGATGGCCCTACTGTAGCAGGTAAGCCTCTTAACGATATTGAATATAAAACAATAAAAGGCACTAGCTATGTTCCTATGGAATATTTTACTGAATTATTAAAAGAAAATGTAAGTTTCGGTACTTCACAATATATTAATACCAATAATAAAAATTATGATTTAATTGATAGCACTATTATAAGGATATTTAAAGAAACTAATTAATTTTAATATATAAACTAGAAAATATCAAAAAGGGATAAATAGCTAATTAAAGCTATTTATCCCTCTTTGATATTAAATATCTATTCTATGCTTGTTTGCCTTCTGCTTTTTTCTCATATTTCTTTACTTCATTGTTTTTATAAACAAAAACTCTAGTACCATCTTCTAATACTTGTTCTTCCATTTTCTGTCCATTTATATAGCTTCCATCTTTATTCACTTGTATATCTAAATTTCTATCATCCATAGCTAATTTATAGTTTCCAATTGATGGTACCAATGAATTATAACTATCAAAAACAGGAACAACAAACACACTAACTTGAGTTGCATCTATTTCAACAGATGTTGAAGCATCTCCACTTGTGTTAGGTCCAGAAATACAACTTCCTGATATATCTTTGTTAAATGCATTTGATTCTGCACTGGCTTCTACTTTAATACTGTTACTAAGATCTATTTCACATGAACCTTGTTTCCCTGGTCTTTTCCAGCTATTGCAAGGATTGTTATTATACCAAGAGCCATAGTTTTGAGGTCTAGCCATACTAATATAATTATCATTGTTTTCAGTTTCAGTTATCCACATATGATATCTTTGCTCATCCATTTTTATTCACCCCCTTTCTATGTAAGATATAAACTATTAGTTGCTCAGAAAAAGGGTTTTTTATCTTTATAAAGTATTCATCTATTATATATTATGGTATGTCTCAATTTTTGTGCATTATTTTTTACTATCTACATAAACAATGGCTATGGAAATGGAATTTACTCCCATTTGCATAGCCATAACCTGTTCTATTTTACAGTATATTAATAAATTTTTTTATTGCCTCATTATCCCCTTAATACTTCAACTTCATATCCGTCTGGATCAGTTACAAAATAAAACCTAGGTGGACTTCCTGGAAGACCCATTAATTCTGTAACTTCATATCCCATTTCCATATGTTTTTCTCTAGAAGCTTCTAGATCATCTACGGAAACTGCTATATGACTAAACCCATCACCTATTACATATGGTTTTTCTGGATTATAATTATATGTTAATTCTAATTCATATTTTCCTGATTCATCTGATAGATAAACTAATGTAAATTCATCTTCTGGATAATCCTTCCTGCGTGTTTCTGTTAATCCTAAAGCTTCTGTGTAAAATTTAAAGGATTTTTCTAAATCCATTACTCTTATGCAAGTGTGAAGCATTTTGCATTTCATAAAATAACCACTCCTTTTTTATTGTTAATTAGCTTATATACATATTATACCCTTAATAATATCAAATAAATAGGGAATAATAATTTAAAACTATTAGGAGGAGATAATATGTCAATTTTACAAATAGATACTAGTGGCTATACTGCAAGCGATGTAAACAGTGTTGTTTTACGTACTTTTAGTTCATTGCCTGTAGGTGAGAAAATGATGTTAATAAATGATAGTGATCTTTCACATGCATTTAAGCAATTAGAGGAAAACCAGTATGGTAAATTTGAATGGGAATATATCGAAGAAGGTCCTGATGTATGGAAGGTATCCTTGGCAAAGAAATATCTTAATTATATATAATATTTTAAATAGATAGCATCTTAGGATTGCTATCTATTTTCTTGTTATTAAAAATATTTATACAAACTCCTCTATCATTGATAATATTAATGGTATATAATATATATTGCTTGCATTAATGTAAATCATAGTAAAGAAGGGAATTTTATATGTTTAAAGTAGTTGATTATGAAGATATAGATGAAAACAGAATAGATGAAAATCACATATTAATAGACCTCAGATCTCCTAGTGAATACAATTCTGAGACTATACCAGGTGCTATTAATATTCCAATTTTCAACGATGAGGAAAGAAAGTTAATAGGAACAATTTATAAGCAAGAGAGTATAGAAAAGGCAAAAAAAGTTGGCATGGAGACAGCATCAAGGCGACTTCCAAGTATTTATGAAGAGGTGAGCGCCCTAGATAAGGAATATGGCAATCTGATTTTTTTCTGTGCAAGAGGTGGTTTTAGGAGCAGTTCTATAGTTTCTCTTTTTAGATCTATAGGTATTAATTCTATTAAACTTAATGGTGGATATAATGGATATAGAAGATTTATCAATGAAAATCTCCCTACTATTATGAATGAAATCCAGTTTGTAGTTCTTTATGGAAATACCGGGACAGGTAAAACTCATATATTACAATCCCTTAAAGCAGAAGGAATGGATATTCTAGATCTTGAGGGTTGTGCTAATCATAGGGGATCCCTCCTTGGTGGCGTTGGATTAGGTGAGCAGAACACTCAAAAAATGTTTGAATCACTTATTTACGAATCTCTGAAAAACAGAAAATCAAATCTTGTGTTTTTAGAGGGTGAAAGTAAAAGAATAGGTAAAGATATAATACCTAATTATCTATATGAGGCCATGAACAAGGGGATTAACCTAAAAATTGAAGCTAGCATAGAAAGAAGAGTTGATATTCTCCTAAAAGATTATGTTCATGGAATTGATGATGAAATAATAACTTCCATAAACTTTCTGAGAAAATACTTAGGCGATGCTAATATTGATAGATATATAGATTCTATTAACAAACATGATTATAGACCAGTAATAGAAGAACTGATAATTAAATATTACGATCCACTTTATGGACATAAAAATAGGATTCATCATGCAATATTTCATAATGAAAAAACTCTTGTAACAGCCAAAAATATTATTGAATGGGTTAATGATATGAAAGAAGATTCTAAATAATATTATTTAGAATCTTCTTTATGTTTAATAGTTTATGAAGCAAATTTTGCTAAATCTTCATCTACCTCTAATAATTTATATATGGACTTAGCTACTACATACACCAATATCATAAATATATTAAAAGCTAAAAATGTAGTTAGGCTATAAAACCTTGGTGACATATTGCTTGCAAAGAACGCCTTGGCAAAAGGTGGTTCTATTAAATAACAATAGTTTGATTTAGCAAATATATTAAATGTATAAATTAATAAATGATAAATATTAGTAAAATATAATATAGATTTCAGGCTAATTTTATTAATCCTATATTCATCAACTACTAAGATATATAGTGTAGACCATAACAACGCTATATGCCCTAAGAAAAAGGATATATTGGTATAATGTGGAAATGAGAATGGGTCTAAGTCAGTAGGCATCACCAGAGCTAATATAGCTCCCGCAACCCCCCAGTAGCATCCTACATTTTTAAATATCTTTTTATCTGTTATCAACGCAAGAATTGTAAATATAATGGCAATTCTACAGTTATATAGTGGTAAGCTCTCTTTTATAGTAAAGTAACCAGAAAAGCTATACCACAAATACAAAACTATCTGCTGTAAACTCAATGCTATAATCATAGCAATTTTAAAATATTTACCTAACTGAGAATTTCTAAGTTTTCCTTTATATTTTATTATAAATTCCACTCCAATAAATGCAATAAATATCAATGCAAGATGTTTTAGACTCCATATTGGAAATACATAACCATCAGGATTGCCCCTAAAAAAATATCTTATCCACTCCACAATTTAATCCTCCTATTTAGGTATAAATCCTACCTTTTTATAGACCTTTCTAAGTGTCTTCATAGCCTGATATTCAGCCTTTTCTGCTCCAGCCTTATATATCTTTTCTAAATAATCCTTATTTTTTATAAGATAATCATATTTCTCTTGAATAGGTGAAAGTCCTTCTGTAATCAATTCTGCCAAGTCTTCTTTGAATTTTCCATATCCCTGTCCTTCATAACGACTAATTATTTGAGGTATTTCTTCCTTTGAAAATATAGAGTAAATGGTCAGTAGATTCTTTAATCCTAGTTGCTCATCATTATAGGCCATTATTCCCAAGGAATCAGTGACTGCTCTTTTGATTTTTCTTCTAATAGCATCTTTATCATCTAAGATTAATATATATCCATTTTCATCAGAATCAGATTTACTCATCTTTGATTCTGGATCTTGAAGACTCATTATCCTAGCTCCAACTTCCTTGATTAGAGGATCTGGCACTTTGAAAGTATCACTATATTTATTGTTAAATCTTTCTGCTAAGTCTCTCGCTAACTCTAAATGTTGTTTTTGATCGTCCCCTACTGGAACTAAGTCTGCTTGATATAAAAGTATGTCTGAAGCCATCAAGACAGGATAAGTGAATAAGGCTGCATTTAGATTTTCCTCAGATTTCTTAGACTTTTCTTTAAATTGAGTCATTCTATTTAATTGTCCCATATATGAAATACTATTTAACACCCAAGTCAACTCAGCATGGGCCGGCACATGGGATTGTATGAATAATGAAGTTTTTTCAGGATCAATACCACAAGCTAAGTATACTGCTAAAAGCTCTAATGTCTTTTTTCTCAGTTCCTTAGGTACTTGTGGCACTGTAATAGCGTGCATATCAACTATACAATAATAACAATCATATTCATCCTGTAATTCCACCCAATTTTTTATAGCTCCTATATAATTACCAATGGTCAATGCCCCTGATGGTTGAACTGCACTAAATACAATTTTCTTTTCCATGATATCCCTCCTAAAATATAAATAAAACCCTTCATCTCTTATAATAAGAGACGAAAGGTTTAGTTCCGCGGTACCACTCTTTTTGCTAAATAGCCTACTCAAATCATATAAGGGTGATTAGCCCTATATCCTACTTATTTCAGATATATACTCCCAAGTCCATTCATCATAATAGTATCACTAGGTTCTCACCATCCCTAGTTCTCTTTAGACCTTTATTATGATTACTATTCTTGTTCATTGTTATTATATATTATACTCTAGAATAAAGATTTGTAAACACTTTTTTATAAACATCGAACAATAGGGACGGTTCTTTTTGTTTTATACTACATAAAACCAAGTGTTTTGTTTTTTTCTAATTATCCTAGCTGGTGCTCCTACTGCTGTAGCATATGGTGGTATATCTTCTAGTACCACTGAATTGGCACCAATCTTAGCCCCTTTACCAATTGTGACTGGTCCTAATATTTTAGCACCAGCTCCAATTACCACATCATCTTCTATAGTAGGATGTCTCTTGGCATTTTTTTCTCCACCTATTCCTCCTAAAGTTACTCCATGATACATTAGCACATTATCCCCTATTTCAGCAGTCTCTCCTATGACTACACCCATTCCATGGTCTATAAATAATTTTTTACCTATTTTAGCTCCAGGGTGTATTTCTATACCTGTTATTCTCCTAGCTCGTTGAGATATTATCCAAGATAATGTAAATCTTTTCTTCTTATATAGTTTGTGTGCAATTTTATGATAAGACATTGCCTTTATACTGGGGTAAAAAAACATGGCGGTAAAAAGATTCTTAGCTGCTGGATCCTTCTCCATTATATTTCTTCCTTCTTCTACTAAGAACTTAAACATAAAATCACTCTCCATTAAAGAGATCTGTAGATAAATACCTTTCTCCTGTATCTGGAATAACAGTTAGTACTCTTTTCCCTTCTCCTAATCTTTTTGCTATAATTGATGCCGCAGCTATATTAGCTCCAGCTGATATACCAGAAAGTATTCCTTCTTCCATTGCCAATCTCCTTGAATATTCATAGGATATTTGTTCATCAATATCTAATACCTCATCTACTACTTCTTTATCATATATACCAGGAATAAAGTTTGCACCTAAACCTTGGATTTTATGACCTGATGGAGCACCTCCTGTTAAGACAGGAGATTTCGCTGGTTGAGCTGCAACAATTAGTATATCCTTATTTAATTCTTTCATTTTTTTACCTACTCCTGACACAGTGCCTCCTGTTCCAACCCCCGCTACAAAAGCATCTATATTCCCCTCTGTATCTTCTAATATTTCCATAGCAGTTGTTTCATAGTGAGCTATTTTATTATTTTCATTTCCAAACTGATTTGGCATAAAATAATTATTATCCCTAGCTAATCTTTCTGCTAGCTCTACTGAACCTATCATTCCCTTTTTGCCTTCAGTTAGTATAATCTTTGCTCCATATGCAAGCATTAGTTTTCTTCTTTCAATACTCATAGTATCTGGCATAACTAAAATCACATTGTAGCCTTTTGCTGCTCCTATCATAGCAAGACCTACTCCAGTATTTCCACTAGTGGGTTCTATTATTGTTCCACCTTTAGTTAACAAACCTTCTCTCTCTGCAGCTTCTATCATGTATAAAGATGCTCTATCCTTTACGCTACCTGATGGATTAAAGGATTCAACCTTTACCAGTATTTCTGCTGCTCCTTCTTCCTTTAAGTTATTTAGTTTAATGATTGGTGTTCTTCCTATTGCTTCGTAAATATTATTTAATATCATTTTGTTGCCTCCTTTTATATAATTTGCCCTTTTCCTCAGTCTCTAAACTCAAATTTATTCACTCCCTATCAGTCGTGTAAATTTGGTTCTCGTTGCGTTTGACCTACTAAAACTCACTATCGTTCGTTAAGTTAGGTCATAAAAATAATTAAAACCTTCTGCCCATGTATATATAAATATACAGAGGCAAAAGGTTAGTTTCGCGGTTCCACTCTGTTTGGGATAAAATCCCAGCTCAATTCAAGTACTTTCATACTCTAGTTCTATAACGGGAACCACCGTATAAGTCTACTAAACTTTTCGACTTAACGCTCCTTGGTGCACTTCAAATATATATTGTACAGATTCCTCTCAGCAATGGAATCCTCTCTGTAATACTTTATATAATCTACTTTACCAATTCATAGCATTTTAGTATGTTTTAAATATTATATTCAAATATAGCATAAAAGTTTACAAAAGTAAAGTATTATTTTATCTATAGTTTTATTTTTCTTGGGTAATATTATTATGAGGTGATTAAACTTGGATTACATAAACATTTTATTAGTAGAAGATGAAAAAAATATTTCCGATGTTATTAAAGTCTATTTAGCAAAAGAAAAATATAATGTCTTTTTCGCTGATGATGGAGAAATGGCTCTAGATTTATTTAATACTAATCATATTCACTTGATTATATTAGATCTTATGATACCAAAAATTTCAGGTGAAGAAGTGTGCAAAAAAATAAGATCTATTTCCGATGTGCCAATTATTATGTTAACTGCTAAAACTCACGAAGATGATAGAATTGAAGGCTTATCCATAGGAGCAGATGATTATGTATTAAAGCCTTTTAGTCCTAGGGAATTAATTAGTCGAGTAAAAGCATTACTTAGAAGATCTTATCCTAATTCTAGACCTTCAGCTGAAAAACTTAGTTTTAATAATGGAGATTTGGAAATTGAAGTAGATAAAATGATAGTTAGAAAGAATAAGGAAAGTATTACCCTTACAACAAATGAATTCAAAATCTTATTGGCTCTTGTATCTAACTCAAACCATGTTCTTTCAAGGGAGCAACTAATTGAATTTTCACTAGGTCATGAGTACAATGGGTTCGACAGAACCATAGACACTTATATAAAAAACATTAGACAAAAAATTGAAAGCAATCCCAAATCACCAGAATACATTCATACAGTATATGGAACTGGATATAAGTTCGGGATAGATAAATAAGTTTCATTTTTGGTGCCTGGCACCAAAAATGAAACTTATTATCTGTTCTATCTTCCCCAGCCGTTACCTCTCATCATACCCATGCCTCTACCTTTACCAAAACCCTTTCCACCACATCCGCCTGCTATGAATCCATTTTCATTATGGAATTTTTCCATGTAGGTAAAATGTTCTTCCCATTCCTTTACTTCTTCTTCTGTAATCGTTCCATTTTCAAGTGCTTTCTTAATTTCTTCCCTCTTATACTCAGTTCTTTCTTTAAACCATGCTTCTCTATCTTCTATAGTGATATTTGCATTTCTGTTGTTAGGAATTACACTTGGTGTTTTTACTGTGTCAGCATATGCAGCTAGAGAACCAACTCCTAAAGTTAATGCTAAGGCTCCTACTAATAATGATTTTTTCATAATATATCTCTCCTTTCATTTCTTAATCCAATTATACAAATAGAATGTGAAGGAAATATGGAGAAAAATAAAATAATATAAGAAATCTTCATAATCATTACAAGATTAACTGTTATAATATAATTATCTTATAAAATTGAGAGGTAAAATATATGAAACTTTCTGGAAAGCTTACTCTATCTTTTACATTTATAATCCTTGTTTCCATTATAATCATTAGCTTTATATCAAATCTAATGATTAATAATAGGTTTGAAAATTATCTTGTAGAAGAGCAACAGAGTAAACTTCAACAAATACGCGATGAGATAAATGATTTATATAATAAAAATGGTTATATACTCTATGAAAGAGAAATTAATTCCTATGCTTCTCTCGAAAATGTATATATTGAGATTAGGGATTTAAGTGGTAATATCCTATATACATCCACAAATAGAAATGGAATGGGTGGTATGCATAGACGAATGATGAGAATACATGATATGCCTGAAGGAAATTATGTAGAAAAATCTGGTCCTCTCCTTGAAGGAGATAAAGAGGTTGGTAAACTAATTATTGGATATATTGATAATGCTTATTTAAGCGAATCTGCTATTATTTTTAAAGACACTCTTAGTAAATCTTTTTTCGTATCAGCTATACTTACTGTTCTCCTTGGATTAATAATTAGTACCATATTATCTAGATCCTTGACTAGACCATTATTAAAAATTAGAGATACGGCAACTGAGATACGTAAAGGTAATCTTAATAAAAAATCTAATGTAAATACTAACACAATAGAAATTCTAGAATTATCAGATTCAATTAATTATTTAGGGGAAACCTTAGCTAGACAAGAGAATATTAGAAAAAAATATGCCTCTAATATTTCCCACGAGCTTAGGACTCCCCTCACCACACTTAAAAGTCATTTGGAAGCCATTATGGATGGAGTATGGGATCCTAATGAAGAACATTTAGATATCTTAATGAAAGAAATAGACAGGTTATCTAATTTGGTTGATGACCTCAAAGATTCCTTTCGAGCTGAGGAGTTGGAATTTGTTTTAAATAAGACTAGATTTAATATTTCTAATGAACTTAATGATATTATAATGTCTTTTATTCCTTTATATAACAAGAAAGGATTTGCAATTGAAAGTAGTATAGAAGATCATATTGAAATCATTATGGATAAAGATAAGCTTAAACAAATAATGTACAATCTCCTCTTCAATTCTATTAAATATCTGGACAAAGATGGTAAGGTCCTATTGGAATTAATAAAAGACAAGAATAATGTTATTATTAGAGTAATTGACAATGGTATCGGGATAGAAAAAAAAGACCTACCTTTTGTCTTCGATAGGTTCTATAGGTCTGATATTTCAAAAAATAAAGATACTAATGGAACAGGTCTTGGATTATCCATTGTAAAATCCATAGTTGAAGCTCATAATGGTACAATAAGTATAGAAAGTATATATGGAGAAGTAACGAAGGTTTCCATAACCCTCCCCTTAGGTTTTTAATTTGATAACTTCTCTTGTTTTTCAAATGTCTTTCTTCTAAAGAAATATACTATAACAGCTATTACAGGAATACCCAGATTAAATATACTATTATAAATATATTCCAGAAGCTTTGGAACAGCTATCTCAAGCCATATAGGATTTATATCAGCAAAATAGTAAGTTATAGCAGCAGACACTGCAATTATCGCATATGCAGATATATTTATCTTTTTCTTCTTAAATATTTCTTTAAAGGCAGCACTTGAAATATAAAGATAGGAAATAATCCTGATGGTCATTGCTGATAACCATGTAGTTAAGAAAGCAGACTCTATTCTCTCAAATATGGAGTAGGTCCTAACCATTCTAACATATGTTAGAAATGGATAATTAGAATGCTTAGCTTGCTCTATCCCTAAAGAGGTTTGTGTTACTACTATCATCATCAGTATAATTAATAGAGAATATGTAATACTTTTTATTACAATTTTAATTAAATCCTTTTTATTTTCAAGCTGTGGACTATTCATAGCCAATATATATATATCAGTAGATAAGATAGCAATTTCTATGGCACCTCGATTAATACTTAAAAAGCCTGAATCCCTGTATACTGGTAATAATATGGTTAAATCAATATTATTAAATCCGAGGAGCATGAAAATAATGAGGCTGACTATAATTATAGGACCAAATAATTCTCCAACCCTAGCTAAAACCTCAAAACCCTTGGGAATTGAATACATGCAAACCGCCATTAAAATTAATATAATTATAATTGGAGCCATTTCTGTCATAAAGGTAGTTCTTATCATTTGAATTGTTATATAGTAAAATACTATTGCAGTCCTTATGAAAAATATTCCGTAAAGTATTCCAATAACTTTTCCGATTATCTTGCCAAATATTTTTTCCATATATCCAACAATTGTTAAGTTACTAAACCTACTAGATAAAAATAATATAGGTATAATTAATAAAATACCATAGAAAACGGAAGCTAGAACCATTATCCATATATCTTGGTTGGCAGGCCCCATGTGAATTATAGGCATAATAGTTATAAAATTGGCTATTCTACTAATAATAATAACAAAGATTACTTGCCTTGTTGATATTTTCTCCATCATTATACCTATCTCCTTTTCCTTACATTAGCAGGAGTGTTTATAAGACCTGATTTTACCATTGTAGTCTCCACATTCACATCATAACTTATTTCTGGAAATATCTCCTCCCAATTCTTTCCTATTTCCTTCCATAGCTTAGGATGTTGTTGATGAACCACCACACCAGTGCTAAAATTGTCCTGTTTAAACTCTTTTTGACCTTTATCTAATGTAGCTGATATAAGTTCCTTAACCTTTTTAGAACAAGCCTCCTCAATCCTAGATATGGTTTCAGGGTTACTTGCATTTATTGCCTGATTTAATTCATTTAATTCTACCCGTAGTTTGACATTTACACTTAGATGTATTTCACCATCTTTTACACTTATATGTCTTTTTGTCTTGGATTTTATAATATTTACTGTAGTAAACTTTCCATCTTCTCCAATAATTGAAACGCCTTCCTTTGAACCATCAGGAGTTCTAAATACAATGGAACCTCCTCGTATTTTACTTACAATAAAATTAAACCCTATCATTTCATCTGCAGTGAAATATCCCAATAAATAATCTCTTTTTAGTGCTGCTCCACCAGATACATCTAAAACCTTTATTGTAGGCTCTTTTTTTTGTATTTCTACATCAAATTGCTTTACTTCTTTAATTTGAACAACACCAATAACTGGCTCATTACTTACATCATAAAAATACCTATAAATTTCTGCAAAGCTAATGTTAATACTTTTTGCATTATATGGAAAATTATTTAGGATATCATACAGATAATTCCCTGTAGCTTTTCCAGCCCCAACCTTAACTCCTATGATATCATAAGCCTTAGCTCCCTTGGCAACTACTACATACATATCTTCCCTTGGTTCATTATCTCTCATAAAAAAATCCATTAAATCAGTTATACCTCTTTTAGCTAATTCTTCTCCTATAATAAGTAAATTACTATGAGATAGAAATATTTTTTTATCAAAATGTAGGTTTATGTCATTTATCGCTTCCCTTACTGTATCTCCCTTACCCTGTGGATATACAAAGGATTGTGAACTTGAATTACTTGATGCAGAATTATTGGAATTGGCACTGGATGGGGGATTTACTACTTCACATGTGACCACTACCTTCCCATCTTCAATATCAATACCTAATAATGTGACTATAGCTATTCTATCTATCTCTTTTCCTCCAATCTCTGTGACACAACTGGATAGAAATGTAGATGATATTACTAGATATATAACTATAATTAACTTATTAATAGTTTTATTTGTTTTCATCATTTCTTTCATTCCTTTTTCTCTGCTTTTTATTTGCAATATTTCTTGGTCTATAATTCATTTCCTTCATAGGTCTCATCATAATGAAATCCTTCATACCTTCTCTATCATAAGGGGCTATAGGATACATATAAGGAACCCCAAAGGATCGCAGAGAAACAAGATGTACAATTGTTATTACAATTCCACAGATAATTCCAAATAATCCCAATATCCCACCTAGAAAAAGATATACAAGTCTATAAATTACTATGGTTTCCTTATCACGTGGAAGAATAAATTCTGCTATACCAGTGATTCCTACAGTAATTACCATAATAGGTCCTACTAATCCCGCTTGTACAGCTGTCTGCCCCAATACCAAACCACTAATGGTAGTTACTGCTGGTCCTATATTACCAGGTATTCGTAATGAAGATTCCTTCATAAATTCAAAAAATAAAATCATCAAAAGTGCTTCTATTAATGATGTAAACGGTACTCCTTCTCTACCCATAGCCATAGACATTAGGAGTTTAGAAGGAATCATTTCATGATGAAAGGATTTTAATGCTACAACAAATCCTGGCAAAAATGTGGATATTAATAATGCCACAAGTCTTAGCAGTCTCATATAGGTTCCATACTGAGGTTTAAAAGAATAGTCCTCTACTGTATGCAATTTCTCTATAAATATCCTTGGTAAAGTTAGAACTATTGGTGTACCATCACAGATAATTGCAATTCTACCTTCTAGTATCTTTGCGGCTACTATGTCAGGTCTTTCAGTATATGAAATAGTTGCAATCACAGATTTTGGCGAATCTTCAATCTCACGTTCTATATATCCTGAATCTAATATATGACTTAAACTAATCTTTCGTATTCTTCTTCTTAACTCATCTAAAATATCTGGATTTACTATATTATTCATATATACTAAGGAAACTTCAGTATTTGTTTCTGTACCTAAATTATACTTCTCAAATACTAAGTTAGTATTTCTTATCCTACTTCTTATAAGTGATTTATTTACATTAATGTCCTCTACAAATCCTTCCCTTGATCCTCTTATTAGCCTTTCACTAGTTGGTTCAGATATTGCCCTTCTCTCAGTGAAACCTAAGTCAAATAAATATGCTACTTCCATATCTTCTATAAATAAGACCAGACTCCCAATCATAATGCACTGTGAAATTAACTTCATATCATATACTTCTTCTGTTCCTGAAATAGGAACTGTTGATAATACATCATTGGGAGAAGTCAAATCCTGAATCAATGGCTTTATCAAGCTATTCTGTAATCCATTTTTGTCTACAATCCCTTCAATATATCCAACCATAGCCTTTGAGCTACATAAGGTATCAAACTCATATAAGACTAAATCACTAGAGTTATTGAATATACTTTTTAATTCTTCTCTATTCTTTTCTAAATTTTTCGAAATCATATTTTCCACCTTTTGGCATCATTAATAATTAGGATTATTACCAATTAATGCAAAAAATATAATAGTCATTAGGATTTACCTAATGACTATTATATTGGTTGGAAGGACACAGGGGTCCTTCCCTACTTTTATCTATTCATTAAATCTTTGGCATGTTTTTCTGCCATGAATTTTATTTTCTCTACATCTAATGTCTTTATTTCCCTTTTTTCCATTATTATATTGCCATCTACTATGACTGTGTCCACATCTGATGCTTGGACTGAGTAGGCTAGTGATGAAATTATATTATGATGTGGGTAAAGATGTGGTTTATCTGTATCTATCAATATCATATCTGCCTTTTTACCTGCTTCTATTGAGCCTATTTCTTTATCCCATTGCAAAGCCTTTGCACCGTTTATAGTTGCCATCTCTAAAGCTGATATGGCTGGAACTGATACTGCATCTAGATTTACTGCTTTATTGATTATAGCTGCTAGATTTATTTCTTCAAACATATTAAGGTTATTGTTACTTGAAGATCCATCTGTACCTAATGCCACTGAAATTCCTCTCATTAGCATCTTATCTACTGGTGAAAATCCAGAGGCTAGTTTTAAATTGCTACCTGGGTTGTTTACAGGAAATACATTTTTTTCTTTGATTATCTCTATATCATCATCATCTATGTGAACACAATGAGCTGCTATAGTAGGTAAATCTAATAATCCTAAATCATATACATGCTTTATTGGTGATTTCCCATGTAGTTTAAAGCTATCTTCTACTTCTTTCTTAGTTTCAGAAAGATGTATATGGATACCTGTATTTAATTCTTTAGCTAGACTGACAGCTTCTTGTAAAAAATCCGGACTACAAGTATATGGAGCATGTGGTGCTACCATTACCTTAATTCTACCATTAGCCTTTCCGTGCCAATCCTTATATAATTTTCTTGTTACATCAAGTTTAATTTGATTTTTCCCTTCTTCTTCTATCATTCCCCTAGTGAGGACACCTCTCATCCCTGATTCTACTACTCCCTTACCTACTTCATCCATGAAATCATACATATCACAAAATGCTGTTGTTCCTCCCTGAATCATCTCAACCATACTCAGGAGTGATCCCCAATATATATCGTCTTTATTCATTTTAGCTTCTATTGGCCAAATCTTTTTTGTCAGCCAATCATAAAGCGGAAGATCATCTGCAAAATTTCTGAGTAAAGACATACCAATATGTGTATGGGAATTGATTAATCCAGGCATTGCTAATTTGTTTTTTCCATCAATTATTCTTTCTACTTCCATATCTTGTCTAACTTCACCAATATGCATTATTTCATTATTGCAAATGTAAATATTTGTGTTTTTTATTACTTCATTTTTTCCATCCATAGACACTACATCTATATTCTTAATTAATAGACTCATATTTTCCTCCTGTTTTTCTAATCTAAATCTATAGTTGTATATTTTACGATACTATATATCAAAGTTGGTATCAGAACCAGTTGAATTATTATACCAGGTAATCCAGTTGTTACCCCTCCTATAATAAAAGTCATAGGGTCTAATTGTATTGAAAAGAATGCTGCTAAAACGAATACAACTACACCTACCATTACCCTTCCTGCTATCATAGAAACAATCAATGAAATTATTGAAGGAACCCTTAATTGTCTATACATAACTGATGCCACAAGTCCGTAAATACCTAATTCAAAAATCATTATTACTGCCATAGGAAATAGAGCTGGCATACCTGTAATTAAAGAATTAAGTATTGGTGTTAGCATACCTAATAATAAAGCCAGATGAGGCGGTAGTAGAAAACCACCTATTAAAACAGGTATATGCATTGGCAAAAATGTTTGTCCTGGCAATCCTGCTGAATGAAATATAGTTGGTACAATAATTCCAATAGCTAATAATAACCCCGCTATAACTAATCTTTTAACATTATTTCTTTCGTTCATCGAATATCTCCCTTCTATTTTTTAAATGATGCAAAAAACTCCTTTATGGATTGCAGAAGCAATGCTGGGTCATCTGTATCCAAAGAAAGTTTTTCTATTGGACAATAAGAAGTTTTATCTTTATTCATAATATATTGACAGGATTTCTCCATCTCATATGGTATATTATATTCTCCTAGGGCAGCTATACCACCTTCAGAAATCAAGTCAGTATATACTTCTTTTATTTCAACATATCCACATAAAAGAGCAGCCCCTCTACCTATTACCTTATCCGCAAGTGATGCCCCTTTGGCTTCAGATTTCATTTCTGTAGACAAGATATACATAGGCTTTATGCCTTTTTCTACACTTTTATATATTACTTCCCCATTTTTTACTACAACTAAGGCCTGATTTTCATCTATTAATAATTTTTTGGCTATTTCAATATCCTTCAAGGGAAATCATCCTTTCAATATTTTATTAATCTACTAATATTTCAGCCTCAAAGATATCCTTCCTTTTAAAATATATATAGGAGAATAAAAGTCTGAAGCACATATCTAGCCCTATTCCTACCCATATCCAAAGTATATCTGCCTTAAATACAAAGGCCATTGTTAAAACAAAAGGCACTCGTATGAGCCAAAGTCCTATTCCAGCATTAAACATAGGAACCTTTGCATATCCTGCACCTCTAAGGGCTCCATTTAGAACACCAGAGATATTTTGAGGCAATTGAGTTAACCCCATAACAAATAAATACATAGCTCCTACTCTAATTACTTCAGGTTCCTTTGTTAATAAGCTCATTATTTGACTAGGAAAAAATATTAAAACTCCTCCAGCGAATATTGTTATAACAATTGTATATCTAATTAGCTTGTTGAGATACTTCTTTCCAATTTCTCTATCTTTGCTACCTAATGCTTGCCCTATAAAAGTTGTGGCTGCAATTCCAAATCCAGTAGCTGGCATATATGAAATTGATTCTGCTTGCAAACCTAGTTGATATGCCGAATATGCCAATTCTCCATATGTAAGGATAGCTCTTGTAAGAAATATTGATGCAGCTTGCCAAAATGATGTTTCGAAGGAAGTAGGAAGTCCTAGTTTAAGTATCATCAAAGCTTCATTGCCTTTGAACTTCAACTTAAGCTTATCACCGATATTGGTTAAAATTCCTCTTCTACCAAATAGCATAATTAAACCAAATGAAGCAGCAGATATATAAGCCATATTATAGGCATATCCTGCACCTCTTAAGCCCATGGATTCAATACCCACTTTACCCGTTATCAACACAAATCCTGCAATAATATTTACAATGTTTAATAATCCTACAGCAACCATAGGGGTTCTAGCATTGCCCATACCTTGCAGTATACCTGATACTAATAATATAATAGCAGCAAATGGCAAAGACCAGGATATTATTTTAAGATATATTTCCCCATTGGCCAGTAATTCTGCTTGAGGATTAAATACAGTCAATAAGGGTCTAGCGAACCAAAAAAGCAGTTGTTGAAATACTATGGCAGCTCCAATTGAAATAATAAATGATTGTTCCGCTATGGATTTCAATTTATTATAATTACCTGCTCCATAGGATTGTGCTATTAATACTGAAGTACCAGTAGCTATGCCTTTAAATATTCCCCATAATATCCTATAAAGAACTGTAGCAATACCTATGGCTCCTACTGCATATGCATCATATCTTCCAATCATAGCCATTAAAACTATACCAGCAGTCATCTGCAACACATTTTCACCAGTGATAGGTAGGATCATAGATAATATTTTGTTTCTTATAACCTTGTTTTCGTCTAAATATCTTTCTGCCATTCTACTTCCCCTTTATATAATATAATCTATATAATTATATAATACTTCGCCACTCTAAACAAGCAACTAAAAAATATTTTTTTATCTATAGATTACCTAATACTATATCATTTTATTGATATTTTATAAACATAAATTGATTTCCATAATTGGTTTGTTATAATGATTCTTGTATGATAAAAACAAGGAGGCTGAAAATATTGGAAATTGTTAAAACGTCTAGATTAGTTAAGTCAGAAGAATTAAATCACCATGGTACTTTATTTGCTGGAAGAATGGCAGAATGGTTTGTTGAATCTTGCTTTATATGTGGAGCTAAAGCTACCCAAAAACCAGAAAATATCGTATGTGTAAATATCCATGGATTAAGTTTCAAAATACCTGGTAACAAAGGTGATGTAATAAACTTGGAATCACGAATAGCAAAAGTTGGCAGAACTAGTTTTATAGTATATGGAAAATTAACAAGAAATAGCGATTATAATACCATTCTATCAGATGGATACATAACTTTTGTCTTTATAGATAAAAACAATAAAACTATACCCCATGGATTAGTATTGGATAATCCCATGGACGAGGAAGATATTCGTATAAGAGAAGGAGCAGAAAATCTAAGATAATAGAAAACATACTGCATATTGATAATAATTATCATTTACTTTTTGTTTGATTTATGATATATTATAGTCCGGCTCAAAATTATCGCGGCAAATAATTTTGATGGAGATGAAAATATTGGCTAAAATGATGGGACCTAGATTCAAGCAATCTAGAAGATTAGGATTAAATGTATGTGGTCATCCAAAGGCAATGGAAAGAGCCACTAAGGGCACATCTAGAGCAGACAAAAAGCTTTCCGAGTATGGAATGCAGTTGTTAGAAAAACAAAGGCTAAGGGCGTATTATGGTGTGATGGAGAAACAATTTGCAAAGTATGTTAGGGTTGCAAAAAAATCTCAGGATCAAACGGGTCATGCTCTTATAAAAATCTTGGAGACAAGATTAGATAATTTAGTATATAGATTAGGGTTTGCTTCTTCAATTAGGCAGGCTAGACAAATGGTAGTACATGGACATTTCCTTGTAAATGGAAAGAAGATAGATATTCCTTCTTATCTAGTTGAAATAGGAGATACTATTGAATTAAAAGAAAAATCCAGAAGTATAGAGCTTTTCACTGAAAACTACAACTCATTTTTCTTAAATCAATATCCTTATTTAACTAAGGATGAAAATAAAATGTCTGGTACTTTAATTAAACATCCAGAAAGAAATGAAGTTCCTATAGAAATTGATGATCAATTGGTCGTTGAATATTATTCAAGAATTATGTAATATAAACAAAAAGAACCGTCCTCAGTGTTTGGGCGGTTCTTCTTTGTTTTATTCTAAAACTTCAAATTGTTTTATGATTAATTTTTTTAGTATGAAGAATAGTATAATTGATGAAATGATAAATATTCCAGCTAAGAGTCCATAGATTAAAGTCATATCAATCTTATTTATCATCTTAAATACTAGATATCCTACTCCTCCTGCATATAAAGTCCCAAGGCCCATGCCAATTAGTACATTTAGATTTTGCTTCATGGCTCTTTGAGGGTTATCCCATGTGAGATATGGTCTTATTATATCTATTACCATACCAATCTGAGTCATTGGAATACTGCCTAATAGACCAATAACTGCTATTAAAATTATAGATGAAATATGAATATCAATTATAAAGGCTGCACTAAGTATTAAGGCGATAATCCCTAATAACTGTACTGCCAAAGAGGACAATACTCTGCCTGTTATTTGATCCTCTGCTTTGATAGGTAATGTTCTTTGTATCCAGAAGCAATTTCCTTCCCTTGAAAAAGTAGTTGGCCCTATACTATTTAACATACCTAATGCCACTACAAAACCTATACCAACTAAGGTAACTAAATCCATATTATTTCCTAGATTACCTACTACAGCACTTAAGGATTCATCTCCTCCTGTTGCAGAAGTCATGACCATAATAATAGGCACTATAACTACTCCTCCAACGGCGTTCATCAAATAAACTGGGGTTTTAAATAGCATGATAATTTCTTTCTTTGCTAAGGCTATATAAGGCTTTGTTTCTCTAGCAGTCCTTTTTATGGATACTTCCTTTCCAGATTTCCCTTTGGATGCTGAAACCTCAATATTTCCTATAAGCCCTCCAAAGAATAGTCCTTCAGATAAAAATAACATAATAAAGAAGCTTATGATCCCTACCCCTATAAAGGATAATAGGTTAATTAACCCTAAAGAATTTGAACTATTTGCTAAAGCCAAGGCACCCCATTGTGATGGTGGAAACCCTAGTCCTAGTTTCTTAAGTAGCAAATTTGAATCTGTTACTAAACTTACAAAAAAATCGTCTCCTTGAAGCAAAGCTTTCTGTGTTATAGTTTGAATTTTCATTTGTATATAAATCATGACTACAATAAACAAAGCTGCACCAATTACTCTTATTAAATCCTTTTTTGCCCCTATATTTGTATACTTCATAAATATCATAATTATTATAGAAGCTAGTACTAGTGGTATTACTGGTAGAGTAGCCACTAATAAAAATGCATATATCCAATAGAGAAGCCCTTCTCCACCTTTAGTTCCGTATATATATACGAATGGCAGTATAATAGGCAAGGATGTTAGGTATTCACTAACCATCAAAGTAACAAACTTAGAACCCAGTATATAGGAAGGTTTGATTGGCAATGGCACTAAATGAGTCAAGTCATTAGAGAAATAATATTTAGACATTACATAAAGTAATCCAAATACAAAAACCATTACCTGAGATACCAAAAATCCAGATAATAGAAACATGGATTTTTGACCAATCTCATTGTAAATATCATACATTCCATTTAACCCTTTTATCATGAGTATATATGTGGGTATAAGAGACAACATTGCTATGAAAAAGACTATAATTTGCCATCTGTTTTTCTTGTTCTTAAAGCTATATGCTATAGAAGACAGACCATAGGTAATATTCAAATCAGTTTTAATCAATGAAATTATCTTTTTCATCATTCAGTCAACTCCAAGAATATATTCTCTAGGGATTCTCTCTCCTTAGCATGTGATCTTAGCTCTTCCATTGTCCCTAAAGCAACAATTTTACCTTTATTTATTATTGCAATTCTATCACATAGTTTTTCAGCTACTTCCAGTACATGGGTGGAGAAAAATACAGTTTTTCCATCATCACACATATTTCTCATGATTTCCTTCAAGTTGAATGCAGACTTTGGATCTAATCCTACCATAGGTTCATCAAGAATAAATAAATTTGGGTCATTTAAAAGTGCTGATGTAAGTACAAGTTTTTGCTTCATACCATGGGAATAGCTACCTATTATATCTCCTATAGCATCTTTTATATTAAATAATTCCAGGTAATAATTCATCTTTTCTTCTCTTTTATCTTTTGAAATTCCGTACATATCTGCAATGAAATTTAGATATTCAATTCCTTTGAGCTTATCATATATTTCAGGATTGTCAGGTACATAAGAAATCATTGATTTAGCCTCCAATGGATTTTCCCATGCATCTACATTGCCTACTGTTACTTTTCCACTATCAGGCTTTAGTAGTCCTACTATCATCTTTATAGTAGTAGTCTTGCCTGCTCCATTGGGCCCAAGAAATCCAAATATCTCCCCGGGTCTGATATCTAGATTAATATTATCTACTGCTTTTATTCCACCTTTGTTATAAGATTTAGATATGTTTTCTAGTTTTAACAAATTCTCTACCCCCTCTTTTTGTTGTTATTTTAATTGTATGATAATTAGAACTTTATGGCAATGACTAATTTTGACAAAAGAAAAGGAATGGATTTAACCATTCCCTATTTTTAATTTCTAGGATTTATTTAATACATTCTTCAAAAAATGTCCTGTATATGATTCTTTGACTTTGGCTACTTCCTCTGGAGTTCCTGTAGTTACAATAGTTCCTCCCTTGTCTCCACCTTCAGGACCTAAGTCTATTATATAGTCTGCTGTCTTGATTACATCTAGATTATGTTCTATTACTATTACTGTATTTCCACCTTCCACTAATAGATTTAATACCTTAATTAATTTATGAATATCTGCTGTATGAAGGCCTGTAGTTGGTTCATCTAGTATATAGACTGTCTTCCCTGTTGACCTCTTAGATAATTCTGTGGCTAATTTTACTCTTTGGGCTTCTCCTCCAGATAATTCTGTAGAAGATTGACCTATTTTAATATAACCCAAGCCCACATCAAACAAGGTTTCCAGCTTTCTAGATATCTTAGGTATATTTTTGAAGAACTCTACTCCCTCTTCCACGGTCATATCTAATACATCGGATATGGACTTTCCTTTATATTTCACCTGTAATGTTTCTCTATTATATCTTTTACCTTTACATACTTCACATGGTACATAGACATCTGGTAGGAAATGCATCTCTACCTTTAATATTCCATCACCACTACATGCATCACATCGTCCACCCTTTACATTGAAACTAAATCTACCCTTTTGATAGCCTCTCATCTTTGCTTCATTGGTCATAGCAAAGACATCTCTTATATGATCAAACATTCCTGTATAAGTAGCTGGGTTCGATCTTGGAGTTCTACCTATAGGTGATTGATCAATATCTATTACCTTATCCAAGTATTCTAATCCCTTTATACTTTTATATTTTCCTGCTTTTGATTTTGCTCTATTTAATTTTTGTGCTAAAACCTTGTGTAATATTGAATTGACCAAAGAAGATTTACCTGAACCTGATACTCCTGTGACACAAGTAAATAGTCCGATTGGAATTCTTACATCTAAATTTTTAAGATTGTTTTCTTCTGCACCAATTACTTCGATCCATTTCTCATTAGGTTTTCTTCTTTCTTCAGGAATTTCAATTTTTCTTTTTCCTGATAGATATAATCCTGTAATAGAGTCTGGATTATTCTTTATATCTTCAACAGTTCCTTCTCCAATTATATATCCACCATGTATACCTGCTCCAGGTCCTATATCTACTATATGATCGGCAGCATACATAGTATCTTCGTCATGCTCAACCACTATTAATGTATTTCCTAAATCAGTTAATTTCCTTAATGCCTTTAAAAGCATTTCATTATCTCTTTGATGTAATCCGATACTAGGTTCATCTAGGACATAGGCTACACCCACAAGGCTAGATCCTATTTGAGTTGCCAGCCTTATCCTTTGGGATTCTCCCCCAGATAATGAACCTGCCATACGAGATAAGGTTAAATAGTCTAATCCTACAGTCTTTAGAAAATTTAGCCTTTCCTTTATTTCTTTTAGGACTTGTTCACTTATGATTTGTTGTTTTTCTGTAAGCACTAAGCTATTAACAAATTCTAATCCTTTAATGATGGATAAATCAGTAAACTCTGCGATGTTTTGATTGTTTATCCTTACTGCTAGTACTTCCTCTTTCAATCTTTTCCCATGACATGTTGGACAAGGATTTTCTTCCATAAATTCTTCTATTTTATTCCTCATATAATCAGAATTAGTAGAAGTATATCTTCGTTCAAGATTAGGGATTACCCCTTCAAATTTACCCTTGTATTCTCTCTTACCTTCTTCATCAAAATGACTAATGAATTCAAAAGATATTTCTCTATCAGTACCATATAATATTTCTTGTATAAGTCTCTCTGGGGCTTCACTGAGAGGTCTGTCTGCACTAAAACCATTGTCCTCTGCCAATGTTTTAAATATTTGATAATAATATGTTGATTCATTGGCATTAGAATGTGGTGCTATTCCACCTTTATCAATACTTAAGTCTAAATTTGGTATAATTAAATCCTTATCTATTCCTTTGTGAAAACCTAATCCACTACAAGTAGGGCACATTCCAAAGGGACTATTAAATGAAAACATCCTAGGAGACAATTCTTCAATGGCAATATTACAATCTGGGCAGGATAGTTTTTGACTGAACATAATCCTTTCCTTATCTATGAAATCAACAATTACAAGTCCATCTGCTAATTTTAATGCTGTCTCTAAAGATTCAGATAGTCTACCTTCGATACCTTCTCTCACTACTATTCTATCTACTACTACTTCAATAGTATGGTTTTTTGTTTTTGCTAGTTTTATTTCCTCCCCAATATCAAACATTTCCCCATCAATGAGTACCCTAACAAAACCCTCTTTTTTTATGTTTTCTAATACCTTTATATGCTCTCCTTTTTTCCTTCTAATAACAGGAGCTAAAATCTGAAGTTTAGTCTTATCTTCTGAATCCATTATTTTATCTACCATTTGTTCCACTGTTTGGCTAGAAATTTCCTTTCCACATTTATGACAATATGGAGTGCCTATTCTAGCATATAATAGCCTTAAATAATCATATATTTCTGTAACTGTACCTACAGTTGAACGAGGATTCTTTGATGTAGTCTTTTGGTCTATTGCTATGGAAGGTGATAATCCTTCTATATATTCTACATCAGGCTTATCCATTTGCCCTAAGAATTGTCTTGCATAGCTAGATAATGACTCCACATACCTTCTTTGCCCTTCGGCATATATGGTATCAAAGGCTAAGGAAGATTTTCCTGAACCAGACAATCCTGTAAAAACTATAAATTTATTCCTAGGCAACTTTAGAGATACATTTTTCAGATTGTTCTCCTTAGCTCCCCTTATTATTATTTCTTCTTTTATCATTATATCGCCCCTATCTTAACTTCTTCTTTAGGTCTAGTATCTTATCTCTAATCTCTGCTGCTTTTTCAAAATTTAGCTCTTCTGCTGCTTTTAACATCACAGTTTCTAGACCCTCTATCATACCCTGAATTTCTTCCTTAGTAAAGGATTCTTCATATTTTACTTCTTCCTCTGCTACCATTGTAGCTTCTATAATTTCCCTAATACCTTTCTTTATAGACTCTGGTTCTATGTTATGTTTCTTATTATAATCATCTTGAATTTCTCTTCTTCTATTAGTCTCATTTATGGCTTTCTCCATAGACTTAGTTATCCTATCACCATACATAATAACTTTTCCAAATACATTTCTTGCGGCTCTTCCTGATGTCTGAATAAGGGATGTTTCAGATCTTAGGAATCCTTCTTTATCAGCATCTAATATGGCAACTAAAGATACTTCTGGTAAATCTAGCCCTTCTCTCAGCAAGTTTATACCCACAAGTACATCATACTTACCAAGCCTTAAATCTCTAATTATTTCCATCCTTTCCATGGTTAGCACATCAGAGTGAAGATAAGTAACTCTTATTCCAATCTCTTTAAAATAGTTAGTCAAATCTTCAGCCATTTTCTTAGTTAATGTAGTGACCAATACCCTCTCTTCCCTAGCTGCAATATTTCTAATTTCATTAACTAAATCATCTATTTGATGTTCTGTAGGTCTTACTTCTATAATTGGATCTAATAACCCAGTAGGCCTAATAATTTGCTCTACAGTGTTTTCAGTATGCTCTAATTCATAAGGTCCCGGGGTGGCAGATACATATAATATCTGATTTACCATGGACTCAAATTCTGTAAATTGCAATGGCCTATTGTCCAATGCAGATGGAAGTCTGAATCCATATTCTACTAAGTTTGTTTTCCTTGCCCTATCGCCATTATACATACCTCTGATTTGAGGTATAGTGGCATGGGACTCATCAACAATTATTAAAAAATCCTCTGGGAAATAATCAATTAATGTAAAAGGCTTATACCCTGGTGGCCTATTGCTCAAATGTCTAGAATAGTTTTCTATGCCTTGGCAAAATCCCATTTCTCCAAGCATTTCTAAATCATATCGTGTTCTCTGTTCTAATCTTTGAGCTTCCAATAACTTTTCCTTATCCTTTAACTCTTTAAGTCTATCATCCAATTCTTCCTCTATGGTTTGTATTGCCCTTTCTACATTTTCCTTAGTAGTCGCAAAGTGAGAAGCAGGAAATATTGAAACATGAGACCTGTATCCTATGATTTCTCCTGTTAAATAATTTGTTTCCACTATTCTATCTATCTCATCACCAAAGAACTCTATTCTAATAGTATTTTCACTGGATGACGCAGGAAATATCTCTAGAATATCTCCCCTGACTCTAAATGTCCCTCTGACAAAATTAATATCATTTCTTATATATTGTATATCTATTAGTTTTCTCATTACTTCGTCTCTGTCCTTAACCATACCAGGTCTTAGAGAAACTACAAGATTTTCATAGTCTATTGGGTCTCCTAATCCATAAATACAGGAAACTGATGCAACTATGATTACATCTTTTCTTTCAAATAAAGCTGCTGTAGCAGAGTGACGAAGTTTATCTATCTCATCATTTATTGAAGCATCTTTTTCTATATAAGTATCTGATTGTGGTACATATGCTTCTGGTTGGTAATAATCGTAATAACTAACAAAATATTCCACTGAATTGTTGGGGAAAAATTCCTTGAATTCAGAGGCCAATTGATAGGCTAAGGTTTTATTATGTGCTATAACTAGAGTAGGTTTTTGAACTTTCTCAATTATATTTGCCATAGTAAAAGTCTTACCAGAACCTGTAACTCCAAGTAAAGTCTGATGTTTTAGATTTTTATTTAATCCATCCACTAGTTTTTCAATAGCTTCTGGCTGATCACCAGTTGGTTTATAATTTGATTCTATTTTGAATTTATTCATTCTAACACCTCAGTTTTTTGAACATTTGTTCCTAATATATAATATTATATATTATTATATCCTTTTGTCAAAACATATTATATAAAACTATTATTGAACAAATCAAGTTATTGTAGTAAACTATCCATAAGGAGGCGACTTCAGTGAAAAAACTTTTATTTATGATTTTTACATTAATATTAACCCTTAGCTTAGTGGCTTGTAATACTAAAGATGGAAATCTTGTAGAATTAAAAGATAATATTACTTTTGAAGAAGAAGAAATTAGCTATGAAATAGAGCAAATACTTTTCTCTAAAAGCTTCCAATCCATTGATTCATCTGTTGAAATAATCACCAACAATAATAAATTAAAGGTATTGGCTTCTTTAGGCTTGACTGAGTGTTCAAGTGTTAATGTGAATAGTATAACCAAAAAAGGTAGCGAAATTAATATCCATGTAAGTGCCAGATATAGTAAAAATAGCCTTCGCTTAGCAGTGCCCCAGGTATTTATGGAAATAGATAAATCTAAACTTAAGGGTATTGACAATCTAAAGTTTAATATAGTTTATGATGATTACAATCCATTGAAAATCAAATTTGGTATTAATGAAGTATTAAACAAACTAGAAGCTAATTATAAATTATCAACAAAGACCTCTCCAGTATTTACACTATCTAGATCGGGTGAATCTTTAGTATGGAGTATTACATATAATAGCATTTTCGATAGAGAAACTCCTGAAGTACCTTTAGTCAATTTGTTTGCCCAGGTAGATGCCATAAGTGGAGATATAATTGAATCTGAGAAAGTAAATATTTCTTCAGCTTTAGATGAAGGTCATGTATTAAATTATATATCAGATGATTTAATACTCTACAAGAAATCAATAGTTGATAATGTAACTAATAAGACAAAAGAACAATTATGGTTATATAATACAGTTAATAATGAAAAAACAATGATTTTCTATTCTAATTATAATATTCATTCAGTAGAACCTAATAAAAATCGAGAACTTATTTCTATTGTGGAAGTGAATGATAATGGATCAGAATTATATATTGTTTCATTAGAAGATAATAGGACATATAAGATAAATTTAGAAGAAGAATTCAACCCGTCTATAATGAGTTGGAAAGATGAAAATATATTGTATCTTGTAGACAGTAATAAATATGGTACAGTAATCTATAGCTTTGATATAGAAAGTAACAAATCAACTCTAGTGACCAAATTCCAAAGAATGATTGAATATTTAGTTTCAAATGGTAAAAGTTTCTTAGTAGTTGAAGACTCTGAGGAAGATAATACGAAAAGAATTTCTATTACTACTGATTGGAGAGATTTTAATATTATTGGTAATGGTTTTTTACCAAAGTACATTGATGAAAACCATATCGCTTACTTAAAAAAAGATAATACTCAGGATAGCAGTACTCTAATTATATATAATATTGGAGAAGGGAGAACAATTCGTAGAATAGAGGAGAACATAGTAAACTATAGGGTTATTTCACCCACTAATTTAGTCTATATTGTGAAGAATTCTATTAATAATTATGCCTTGATAAATTATTCCCTAGAAAATAAAAGTTCAACAAATATTGCTAACTTAATTGATCAGAAAATCTACTATAATGAAAATGACTCACTTGTATATCTAAATACTATATTGCCTTTTGAAAGTGATAAAAGAGAAATGATCTATATAATAGATTTAAATAAACTAAATTAAAAATCCCTAGGGACTATAACAAGTCCTAGGGATTTTCTTTTTCCATAATATCTTTTAGTGGTTAGCCCAGTTTTAATATTGAAGAATTCAACTGTTATTTTATTTCTCCTGCCTCTCATTATATCTTCCATGTCTTTTCTGTTCTTTACCTCTATACCATTTATTGAAAGTAATATATCCCCAGTTTTAATATTCAATTTTCTAGCTATACTATTAGGATTTGTTTGTAATACCTTTACTCCCTTATGTGGAGATATAAATATTGGCTTTCTTTTTTCTTCACTAGCTTTGTTCTGTAAAATAATATATTCATGGCCTAGTAAAGCAAACAGTGGTGATAGAAAAAGATTATCTAAATTCTTAGAAATATATAATAGAATAAGACTATATATAAATAGATTTAATGATGTTTTCAATACCTTCTTCCTAGGATAAGATGAGAAGGAATAATCACCATAGCTTAGTATTGCAATCAAAGTAATAGGTTGTATTAGGCCATCCCCTATGAAGATTACAAAGGGTATAGGCCAGAATCTATTCATATTAAATCCACCAACTAATTGATCTTCTGACTCTATTATAATAGGTAAGTTAGACCTTCCTCCATCAAATAAAATAAGTATACTCTCTATTATATGAAGCACTGCAACTACAGACATGACTTGAGATATTTGTATACTAGGATATCCTGTGATTAAGCTAAATAAGGACACTATTCCTCCTCCATATGCAAAACACATATATCTAGGATTAATGACTGATAGTATAATTACCGTTGCTAGAATATACATGAAATCCTTAGGTATAATTACTACACCTAAATAAAGAAATACTACTGTAGCTATTATTCCTCCAACCATTCCAAATCCAGCAGATATAATAAGCTTTATAATAACAGCTCTCCTATACCCTATATTCTCCCTTTCCAATTTCCCTAATTTTCTATATTGGAAGTATATAATACAGAGGACTACAATAAAAAAAGGAGATTTTAAAGTATTTAAGATATCTATTATTGTAAATAGCACAATTTGATATAGACCATACATACCTTGACTCTCCTTCTTTTATTATTTAATTTTTAATTTTATTTCTTCTATAGCTCTTTTTAATTGATTGTCTTCCTTTAGATTTTCTACTCCTATTGTTTCTACACCTTCTGTTAATTCTACAACTATATCAGGCTCTATTCCAATTCCGTGGATATTTGTTCCACTAGGTGTAAAGTACTCAGATATTGTTAATTTTAATCCTGTTCCATCCTGTAAATCTCTAATTCTTTGTACTACCCCTTTACCAAAGGTAGTTGTTCCAATTAACATACCTCTATTATGATCCTTTATAGCACCTGCAAGAATTTCAGATGCTGATGCAGATCCATTATTTACAAGTAGAACCAGTGGATAATTAACCATAGATTTCTTGGATTTTAAATATTCTCTTTCACCGCTTTTGGTTTCTGTATATACGATATCTCCCTCACCTAATAGTTCATCAGCTATTTGTGCGCATATATCCAATAATCCTCCTGGATTATTTCTTAAGTCAATTATCAATCCCTCAATATTGTTCTTCCCTAATTTATCTAACTCAGTCTTAAAGTCCTTGTATGTTAAATCATCAAATGAAGTAAGTTTGATATATCCAATATTTTCATCAATAATACTTGACTTAACAGTAACTAATCTTATCATTTCTCTGATTATTTCAATATCTAATACTTGATTTTTCCCTTCATTATCTTTTCTCATTATGGTCAAAACTACTTTAGTATTTGGTTCACCCTTCATCACCTTTACAGCCTTATCCATATTTTCTCCTAGAAACTCAACACCATCTACCTTTATTATCTTATCTCCACTCTTAATCCCTGCTCTTTCTCCTGGTGTATCTTCTATTGGTGAAACAACTGTAATAAGATTGTCGTCTCCTGGAGTAACTACAACACCAATTCCCCCAAATGTTCCACTTGTTTGTTGTATCAGTGAAGCAAACTCATCCTCATTCATATAAGCTGAATATGGGTCTTCTAAAGATGCAAGCAATCCTTTTAATTGTCCGTCAATTAACTTGCTTTCATCTACATCTCTTAAGTAATTAGACTTAACATAATTCTCTACTGCCATTACCTTTGAAAACTTACTATACACTGATTTGAGTTGATTGTACTCAGCTTTTGGAATATATGCTTTATTGTTGAATGTAACACTCATTAAGTTTGTTAGACCAAAAGTGGTTAGATTTGTGATTAATAATAAAACAACTATTAAACTTATGACTTTCTTCTTGGACATTTTCTCACCTCATAATTTTAGGTTATACAGCTATTGTATTTATTTTACATAAAGATTATACCACCCAATTTACTACATTACAAAGGATAGTATAAAAAAAAGGGGATTATTTCCCCTTTAGCCACGGCATTGGATCCTGATAAGCTCCGTCCTTCCTTACTTCAAAATGACTATGTGGTCCAGTAGACATCCCTGTGCTTCCACATTTAGCTATAGTATCCCCTCTCTTTACATTGTCTCCTACTGATGCAACTAATTTTGAATTATGTCCATATAGTGTAACTATTCCACCACCATGGTCTATCATTATAGTCTTGCCATAACCACCCAAGGTTCCTGAATATATTACTTCCCCTGCAGCTCCAGATACAATTGTTGTTCCTGTAGGTGAAGGTATGTCTATACCAGTATGGAACTTTTTAGTCTTTAGAATAGGATGATTTCTATATCCATAAGGCGAACTGATTCTTGAATATCCTGGAACTGGCCACTCCATTTTGCCTCCTGAATATGGTCCTGTTTTTTTCTGTAATTGCACTATTTTTGACTCAATTTCTTTAGCATATTCATTTAATTTATCAACTTCTGCTTCTAAGCCCTTCATATTCTTTGCTAATCTACCCATATAGTCTTCTTTCTCTCTTGTAGCTTTAGCCAAATCACTTCTTCTTACCTCTAGCTTATTCTTGGATATCTCTACTTCTTTTTTCTTAGTTTCTAATTCCACTTTTTTAGTATCTACGATATCCCTTTGTTCCTTCATATATGATATTAACTCCGTATCATGTTTTGCAATGGCTTTAAGCATATCTTGTCTTGACAAAAAATCTTTTATACTAGAAGAAGCTAAAAGCACCTCAAGATATCCTACATTTCCAGTCTTATACATTACTCTAATTCTTTTGTTAAATATTTCTTTCTTATCATCAATATTTTTTTCTGCTTCAACAAGCTCTATTTCTGTCACTTCAATACTTTTTTCTAAATCTTCAAGTAGTTTTTCTACATTGGAAAGTTCAATTGTAGCATTATCCATTTTTACATCTAAATCTTGTATTTGCTTGGAAAGATTCTTTGATTCTTTTTCTAAACTCTTTATTTCATTTGCCTTTTGGTCAATTTTTTTATCGATATTTTTTTGTTCATTTTTCAGATCTTTTACATTATCTGCAGCATAAACTGTAATGAAATTAAATACTAGTATTACAGCCAATAGTAAGAATGTTATTTTCATTTTCCTAGACATTAATTTTCTCCCCCTTATACATTAAGAAAACGTTTTAAAGATACAATACTCCCTAACGCTCCTATACCCACACCTATTGCTGTAAACATAATTGCAATATCTTTTACCAATAGGGTTGGTGAAACTAAATATACTGTAAACAAAACATATAATTGATCACTTACTGATTTGAAGAAGTACTCATAACCATAATTCAATAGTACTATGGAAAGAACTGCTCCAATCAAACCAAATAATATTCCTTCAATAATAAAAGGTCCTCTAATATATCCATTGGTTGCACCAACATATTTCATTATATTTATTTCTCTTTTTCTAGAAGCTACTGTAATTTTAATGGTATTGGAAATTATAAATACAGATACTAATACTAAAATACCTATTATAACAATTCCACCAAACCTAATGTAATTGGCAAATATCATAAGCTTGTCTATAATGTCCTTATAATATTTTACATCCTCTACTCCATCAATTAATTTGACTTTTTCAACCACTGCATCAGCATATTCTATTCCTTTTAATTGAACAATATAAGAATTTTGAAGTGGATTATCATCTTCTAATCCTTCTAATATGTAGCTATCTTCTTCCCATTCTTCTTTTAATATCTTCAAACCCTGATCTTTAGATTGAAAAATAACTGATAATACTCCTTCATTTTCCTTAATAGAATCTTCTATAGAGTCTAATTCATGTTCTGTAAGTTCAGTTTCATAATCTAAATATACCTGAACTTCATCAAATTTTGTCTTAACTTCCAGTACAAGATTGTTTATTGTCAAAATCAATATTAATACCATACCAAGTATCATAAGTACAGCTGATATTGAACCAATGGAAGCCAGTCCCATCCCTCGATTTCTCCACATACCTTGAATTCCCTGTTTGGTAATATTTTTAATTATACGAAATCCCATCGCCATACCCACCTTTCTGTTCATCTCTGACTAACAAGCCGTCATGGATTTCTATTACTCTTTTCTTCATGCTATTTACTATGTCTTTGGCGTGGGTTGCCATTAGTATTGTTGTACCTCTTCCATTAATTTCATTTAATACTCTCATTATTTCCCTAGCAGTATCTGGATCCAAATTTCCCGTAGGCTCGTCCGCTATTAAAACAGGTGGATTGTTGACTATTGCCCTGGCAATAGACACTCTTTGGTGCTCTCCTCCAGATAATTGGTCTGGAAAACTGGATGCTTTTCTGCTTAAATCCACCATACTAAGTACCATAGGCACCCTTCTCCTTATTTCCTTTGGATGTGATCCAATTATCTCCATTGCAAAAGCTACATTTTCATATACAGTTTTATTAGGTAGCAATCTAAAATCTTGGAAAACTACTCCGATATTTCTCCGAATAAGGGGGATTCTTCTATTTTTCACCTTTGTAATATCCATATCATTTAATATTATTTTACCCTCTGTAGGTTCTTCCTCTTTTAGTAACAATTTTATTAAAGTAGATTTACCTGCTCCACTTGATCCTACTAAAAATACAAATTCTCCTTTATGTATTTCTAAATTCATATTAGTTAAAGCTCTAACATTATTATCGTATTCTTTGCTTACATTCATAAGCTTTATCACCTATATCACCTCTAATTTCTACAATATAATATATGAAATATTAATAAATCTTCAATATTTATTAATTATTGCTTATTACTTATTGTTAATTTAATGCTTTTTATTTTTTACATTAGCTTATTAGTATATTATAATATAAAATGAGAGATAAATAAACCATAAGAGGTGATTATTTTGGATAAAAAAATTTTAAGGAAAGAAATTTTGCAAAAAAGAGCTAAAATTACAAAGGAAGATAATGATAAGTATAGTAATATCATTGCAAATACACTATATGAAATGAGCCCTTATAAAGAAGCTAATACTATTATGTGCTTTATTAGTTTTGCTAATGAAATAAATACTACAGAGCTAATTGAGACATCAAT
The DNA here is from genome assembly GCF_031460495.1 of Tissierella sp. Classification (NCBI taxonomy): domain Bacteria; kingdom Bacillati; phylum Bacillota; class Tissierellia; order Tissierellales; family Tissierellaceae; genus Tissierella; species Tissierella sp. Next base: position 123,061 of record NZ_JAVKTS010000003.1, read on the forward strand.
AAAGCATGGAAAGACTGTTGTTATCCCTATTACCATACCTGAAACTAAAGAGCTGAAAGTATCACAAATCTTAGACTTTTCAGAGCTAGAGAAAGGATATTATAATATTCTCACTCCTAAGGAAGAGTTTATAAGATATGTAGATCCTAGTACTATAGACCTAGTTTTAGTTCCTGGTGTTGTTTTTGCTGAGAATGGTTATAGAATAGGCTATGGTGGAGGATATTATGACAGATTTTTGTCTAAATTAGATGAATCTGTAGCTAAAATTGCAATAGGCTTTGACTTGCAGGTTGTAGATGAAGTTCCTACAGAAAGCTTTGATATACCTGTAGATATGATTATAACCGAAAAAAGAATAATTAAGTGTAAATAAAAAAATTGCGACAAGTATCCATTTTTCATGGACACCTGTCGCAATTTTTTTAGATCTATATGCAATTTATCTTTTTATTTTTTACCTGCTGCTATTTTAATCATTTTCTGATGCTGTGGATCTTGCTTTCCATCCATATGTCTTGTACTAGCTGCAAAATGTATATCAAAATGACCATCTATTCCGTTGCCCTTTATGTAGTCAAGATTGATTCCTGTTCCATATCCTCCAGATCTATTTTTTGTAGTTATGCCACCTGCCACATTGTCTAATCCTGCATGGGGCATGAAAGTTACACTAGCAGCTATCCTTCTTCCACCATATTCCACAATGGCAGGTCTTCTCTCCCAACTAAAACCACCCCATATTGACTTCATAATATTTGTGTCTTCTTTTGTCAATGTTTCGCAATCTGCGTGATTAGTCCCTACTGATCTATTTACCATATATGATTTTCCAGTATAAAAATCTGTAACTTTAAAATCTGCTCCTCTAGGGATTATTTTATCTACCCCTCCAAACCAGCTAATATATTCTCCATATTTGCTATCTTCTTTTGTATCTGTATTTACTACTTCTGCTTTTGAGGATTGTCTATCTACTGCTCCCCTATTTACAGAAACATTATCTCCTTTTCCAGGAATTTGCACTGTTTGTCCAGGATAAATTATTGTTTTTCCTGTGGCCTTATTTTCTTTTAAAATGCTATCCAAAGATACTCCGTATTTTTGAGATATCTTCCAAAAGGATTCTCCTTTCTTTACAGTATGTGGAGCTGCAAAGCTAGCTCCGTTTACTCCAATAGTTAATACCATGGCCCCTATGGCTACCTTCGTTTTATTCTTCATTTGTTTCTCCCTTCTATTCAATAAATTTACTACTCTATATATTAATTCGACATAATTCTCAAAAATCCTTCCGGTAATATTATCCAAGTGAATGAAAAAGGGAGCCCATAGCCCCCTCTACTACCTTATCCCAAATATTGGATTTTATTCATTGTATTCTATATCTAGATGCACTTCTTCAGGCATAACTTTTAAGTTAGTTTTGACTACAATATATGGATAACTGTACTCTTGCTCTACTATTTCATTAGGGTCTGGGTCAGTAAATCTTGCATGGACAACTAAATTAAATACATCTTTTGAGAATTTTTCCTTAATTATTTGATCTATCTCTACTATATATCCCTGAGTGATTTTTTCTCCCCTAGTGACTACAACATAAATATCATCTCTATATTTACAAGTTAAAGCCCTTTCCTCTGTTAAATATCTAGGCAACATTTCAGATATTTTATCCGGTATATCTTCCTCTGCTACGATTTTAAATTTTATTTCTCCCTCACTACTCTTTAAAATTTTAGGTATAAATACAATTCCAATGATTAATATAATAGCTAATGCAATAATATGTGTTTTTTTCAATCCAATCCCCCCAATAATTAATCTTATATAATTAATATTCTATTGGACATAGGATTATGAATATTTAATTAAGAAAGACCTCTGATATTTTATAAACTCAGAGGTCTTTGTCTACAATATTTCTTTAGCTTTATTTACTATATTCTCTACATTAAGTCCATATTTTTCTAGTAGCTTGTTTCCATCTCCAGACTCTCCAAATGTATCCAGAGTACCAATTCTAATGACCTTTGTAGGATGTTTTTCAGATACTACTTCAACAACAGCACTACCTAAACCACCTATTATGCTATGCTCTTCTACTGTGATTATTCCTTTTGTTTCCCTTGCTGCTTTTAATATTATATCTTCATCTATTGGCTTTATACTTGCCATATTTATTACTCTGGCAGATATACCTTCTTCAGCAAGCTTTTCTCCTGCCTCTAATGCCTTTGCAACCATAACACCTGTTGCGATAATAGTTATATCTTTTCCATCTTTTAACTCTACACCTTTACCTATTTCAAATCTATAGTTTTCATCAAATATCACAGGTACTTTTGCTCTTCCTAGTCTAATATATACAGGTCCATTATGCTCGGCTGCTTTAATAATACATTGCTCTGTTTCTATTGCATCTGCAGGGCTTAGGACTACCATATTTGGCAGAGATCTCATTAAACTAATGTCTTCTAAGGCTTGATGAGTCGCTCCATCTTCTCCAACTGTTAATCCAGCATGAGTTGCTGCTATCTTTACATTTAACTTTGGATAGCATATGGAGTTTCTAATAATCTCAAAGGCACGCCCTGTAGCAAACATAGCAAATGTTGATGCAAAGGGTATTTTCCCAGCGGTTGATAATCCTGCTGCTGTTCCCATTAAATTTTGTTCTGCTATTCCAACATTAAAAAATCTATCAGGATAGGCCTTTGCAAAAACTGATGTTTTTGTAGATCCAGAAAGGTCAGCATCTAATACGACAATATTTTTATTTGTTTTTCCTAATTCTTTTAATGCTTCTCCATATGCATCTCTTGTAGCTATCATATTAGTCATCTAATCCACCTCCTAGTTCTTCTATTGCTTTATTTGCTTCTTCATTACTTGGAGCCTTTCCATGCCAGCCTACTTGATTTTCCATAAAAGAAACGCCCTTGCCTTTAAATGTCTTCGCTATGATTATTGTAGGCATCCCTTTAGTAGTTTTTGCTTTTGCTAAAGCATCTAATATTTCATCAAAGGAATGTCCATCAATATGCAATACATTCCATCCAAATGCTTTGAACTTCTCATCTATTGGATCAATATTCATGATATCCTTATTTCTACCATCTATTTGCAGTCCATTATGGTCTAAAAATACAGCAAGATTATCTAATTTGTAGTGAGCTGCTAGCATAGCCGCTTCCCAGATTAACCCCTCTTGACACTCTCCATCCCCTATAATTGCATATACTCTATAATCCTTATTATCTAGCTTTCCTGCTAGAGCCATTCCATTTGCTGCAGCTAAACCTTGCCCTAGAGAACCAGTAGTCATATCTATACCTGGAGTTCCCTTCATATCTGGATGTCCCTGTAGCATTGAATCAATCTTTCTAAAGTTATTTAGTTCCTCTCTAGGAAAGAATCCTCTTTCTGCTAATGCTCCATAGATAACTGGAGTTCCATGACCCTTCGATAGTACAAATCTATCCCTGTCCTCCCATTTTGGGTTAGTAGGGTCTATTTTCATTTCCTTAAAGTATAATGCTGTTAAAATTTCAACGGATGATAAAGAGCCTCCTGGATGGCCTGATTGAGATTTCTCTAACATGGTAATAATATCAACTCTAATCCTACGTGCTATTTCTTGTAATTCCATTATATTTCTCCCTCCTATTTATTTTCTATTATATGTGAATCCTTCACCTAATGCTTCATACATTTCTGATACCATGACAAAAGCTTTAGGATCTATCTCCTTTACTATTTCTTTTACTCTAGCAAATTGAGATCTAGGTACTACGCATAACAATACTTCTTTGTCTTCCTTGGAATACATACCTTTCCCTTTTAACAAAGTTACTCCTCTATCTAATTCTATCATAAGTCGCTCTGATACTTCTACTGGATGATTAGTCACAATAAAAAATCCCTTTAAATACCCAACGCCTTCCAAAATCATATCTATTACCTTCATGGAAGTATACATGGCTATTATAGAGTATAGTGATATTTCAATTTTCCTTTCTACTAAACCTGCAAAAACAACTACAAATAAGTCAATTATGGTCATAAATGTTGCTGTGCTTAAACTTGGAAATCTTTTATTTAAAATAGATCCTGCTAAATCTGTTCCTCCTGTAGTTCCACCAAATTTAAACACTATACCTAGTCCAACCCCAACTAATACTCCTCCAAATAAGGATGATAACAATAAATCACGAGTCAGTATATTTGGTGGTAGAAATCCTAAAATCAAAGACAGTAACAACGTTGCATAAAGTGTCTTTATAGCTGTTGATTTTCCTAATATTTTATATCCAAAAATAAATAATGGAATATTTATAGCTAAGTTAGTAATATATATTGGTATTTTTGTCATTTTTTCAATGACTACTGCAAATCCAGTTACGCCTCCCGGCGCTATGGTATTAGGCGCAAGAAAATATTGTAAAGCTACAGCCAACAGTGATACACCTATACCAATTAATACATAGTCTAATAATATCTTATACCACTTTTCACTTTTGTCCATAGCTTTCTCCTCCTTATTTTACAGCATTCTTTGAAAATAAAACCTTCAGCATAAATTTAGGTATGACAATTTGTCTTTTAATCCGAGATGGCTGTCTTATTAATCTATGAAGCCACTCAACACCAAGTTTTCTAAATATTTCAGGAGTCATCTTCAGATTCCCTGCTAGAATGTCCAAGACGCCACCAATGCCTAATATAACTTTTCCCTTTATCCTATGTCTATTCTTATCAATCCAAATTTCTTGTTTTGGAAATCCTAATCCAACAAAGATTATATCAGGATTAGAAGAATTAATATCTTCTACGATTTTAATCTCATCTTGTGAATCATCATCTCCAGTATGGCTACCTTTAAAGTACCCATGATGATATCCTGCAATTTCAATATTAGGATATGTATTCTTTACCCTTTCCGCAGCAGATTTTGCTACTCCATCTTTGCCACCAAGAAAATATATTTTATAATTATTTTCATTAGCTATCTCTAAAAGCCTTATAGACAAATCATATCCTGTAACTCTTTCACATATAGGTTTTCCTTTAATCTTTGAGGCATAAATCAATCCTATTCCATCAGCTGTAACTAAGTCACCTTTGTTGATCAATTCTCTTAGATTACTATTATCTTTAGCTCCCATAACTATCTCAGGATTAGGAGTATATACAGCCTTTAGTTCATTTCCCTTTAAAAAATTCTCCAATTCTTTTATGGCTTCATCAAATCTAATATTATGTATCTTAACCCCAAATATTTCTATGGTTTCCATAGTATCACCTACCCTTAATTTAAAAGTTGAGTAATTATCTTTTCATTTTCACTTAATCTATCTTTTAATCCTTTTACATTCTTGTGAAGTATAAGTTTAAATTCTTCCTCTTTCGTAATCTTGTTTTTTATTTCTTCCAACAAGGATTCATATGTCAATTCATCTATATTACAAAATATAGGTTCATCTATGGATTCCATAAAATTTGTAATCTTAGGATCATAGGATATTGCAGTCATTGGAGTGTTCATTACAGCACTAAATATAAGCGAATGCAACCTTATACCAACTAACAAATCCAAATTACCTACCATGCTTAACATCTGATTTAGATCATATTTGTCTTTAAAAAATATAGCCTTGTTTTTCATGTTTTTTTCTATATCACTTAATATTCTTATATCTTCTCCGTAGTGGAAAGGAATAAAGGCCACATTAACTCCCATAGTATCTATTATTTCATCAGCTACTCTAGATATTACATCTACAAGATTCTTATCTTTATCTCTTCCCCTTAAAGCAAATCCAATTGTAGGCTTATTTTCATCCCATATCTCTGATTGAACTAACATCTCTTTTCCCTGAATAGTATCCCTTTTTTTTAATCCAATTACAGGGTCTGCTGTAATGCAAATATTGTTGTTTTTTATCTTCATTTCTTTAAGTACCTTTTCAGACTTTTGGTCTCTTAAGGTAATATAGTCAACTTTATTTAATACATGTTTAGTAAAATGTCTATTTAAAGGTCTGTTAATTGGTCCAATCCCCTGACTATATACCATAACCTTTTTACCGAAGAGTATTCCTATCGTCATTATTATTAGATAATATATTATACTCCTATTACTTGTTACATCTTGGAGGAGGCTCCCCCCTCCACTTATTAATAAATCACTTCTCTTAATTTCTCTAATTATTTGAAGAAACTTACCTCTACCTATTGAATTGACTTTATGTTTATTATAAGTTAATTCAGGATCCTTTGATAATACAGTTATTTCTATATCCTTAATACTATCTTTTAAGTTAGATATAATTGCTGTAAGTATAGATTCATCTCCTAAATTGTTAAATCCATAGTATCCTGAAATTACTACTTTACTCATTGAACCATTCTCCTCTCAGGGTCTTTACTAATTTCACCCCCGTATCTAGTATAATTACATAAATAACACCTAGAACTATTCCAAATATTAAGCCATAGAAAGTTCTAAATATTGATAAATACATAGGTGTTCTTAAATGTGTGAAAGTATTAACTATGGATGTCTGTCCTATGACTACTGCAAGCCCTGCTAAATATACTAATAGTTTTTTTCTGTTAATAGCAGCATATATACCCAATATTATTGCAGGAAAAGCTACTATAAATTCTTTAATCCTTGGTCTAGCGATTAATTTCAACTCTAAAAAGTTTCTACCTATCATTTCAAGGTCAGATGGTTGAACATTGGTCTCATGTCCTGTTCTAGCTAGATATACATATCCTGCAGCCGCAACAACAATGAACAATACTAGGAAATAAATCTTTATATTATCCACTAATATATCTTTTATATCTGAAATGTTAATCTTTGTAATAGATTTATCTTTTTCTTTTCTATACCCAAAATATCCCAAAAATGTCATAGAGTATAATAGTATAGGTATCAATTGGCTTATTTTAACTCCTCTGAAAATATCCATCTCCAATAAAAATTCTGTGCTAGAAAGTAGAGATGCTACATACAATGCCCCTATGGAGGAAATTAATGCCATAGTTACAATTAATCCTAGTCCCTTTAATATGCTTTGCTTCAGAGTGCTATGATTTCCACTGAAATAGCTTGCTTTTGTCCTACTACAGAAATAAATCATACTTAAAGTAGGAAACACTACTGCTGCTAGCATAGCATAAATTTTTACGGAAAAATATGGGAATGCAAAAGGAAATACTATGATGAACAAAATTCCAGCTATAATAAGAAGTTTTTTAAATTTCTCATTTATATTAAACATGCCCTCCAGCATTATTATACCACCACCGAGAATTCCTAATCCTATAAGTATTTTAAATATAATATTTACTGTATTATTTGGCATTACACTGGCATCACCTAATACCATTCCATGTTCTGCTATTCTCTCTTCAAAGCTCTCAAACATTCTCTCGTATTCTTCATAATTTGTTACATAAGAGTTATTATCATACTTAAATGGTCTAAAGAAAACAAGTCTAATATTTCTCTCTGTTACTGCCCTATAGATAGTATTTTCAATTTCTTCTGATCCACTGTAATTATAGAACTTATATCTTTCTTGGATATAAGGGGGGATACTGAAGACCCTAATTGCATTGTAATCTAATACTTCCGTTAGTTCATCTAACCCCTCTTGCTCTATATGACCTCTTTGTACGCCTGATTCAATCAAGCCTATCTTAGTATTATTCTTTTCCATGAATTCTCTAACTATATCAATATTTGCAGGGTAACCCATTACCTCTTCCCCAGAAAATATCATATATTTTGCTTTTACATCGAATCTTGCATAATCTTCTAGATTTGCATTAATATATTTCTCTCCACACCAACTTGGATTATAACTCATAGGTCTTAGAATTACTTCTAATCCTGCCTCTTTTATTGTCTTTATCTTCTCTTCATCAAATCCTAAGCCCAGTCTTATAAGTTTTGAACTGATTAATTCTTTCTTGTCTATATATGGCTTGTTATAATTATTGACAAGTACAGGAGGTCTAATAAATAATGCGTCTCGTACAGTAGCATCTAATAGAAAAATAAAATCATTTTGAGATTTAAATACTTCAAATAAATCTTCCTCATATCTTCCTTTTAATCCATCTTCAATAGAAGTAAAAAGGGATTCTGAATTTGTAGTGACTACTACATCATACTTATCTACACCATTTTTTTCTATATAATCAATGAAGTCTTGTGGATACTCATTCTTCCAATTCATATCTGCTACAATATTTCCAAGCATTTTAACTTCTATAGGCTTGTAATCATCCATCATTGCTTCAAAGGTTACTTCATTAAGAGTAACAGATCCTACACCCAAATCTTTGAATTTTCTAAGCCACCAACTTAAATCTTCATCTGACTGTCCTGCAAGCTTTTCAATCTCTATTAAATCTAGTGTAAAATCTATAGTCTTATTATCTGATTCAATACCTATTCTATTGAAGGATAATATAAAAGAAGAAATTATTCCAATTAAAATAAAGATAATCATCAATCTGCTATTTTTCATTAATTCACATCCCTTTCTTTGCTTTATTGTATAAATATTCCTACTTAATATCATAATCTCCCTTTACAAGGAAGAAACATTTCGTTATAGTACTTGCTCCTCGTCCATCATCTCTAGGTATAATAAGGAGGTGATCCATTGAAATCAGTTCATCCATCTTTAGATCTTTACCATCTGTTACATCTGTAAGCCCATTGTCAATAATTGTTTCAACACCATTTTTAACTTCTATTGTAACTTTTGATATAGACCTGGCGTCACCAGATCTTAGTATGATCTCAGTACCTTCTTTACCAATTAGTGATTTACCGGCAGCTACTTCAACTACTTCCCAAGTAGTCCTTGACCCAGTGCTTGTCCCATTTAGCTTTTGATCCACATAATATTTAAGTTGATCAATTTTCTTCTCTACATAGCTTAAAGTTACTAATGGATCATTTTCAGAACCTGGCTCTGAAAAAACTACCGTCGCTCCAAACAATACTATTACTGCTCCTAACCCAATTCCTATTCTTCCAAATTTATTTTTCATATGTATTGACCTCCTAGAATTCAATTCATTATTCACTGCTTTTAATTATACTATATAATCAATAAAAAAATAAGCATATAGTAATGCTTATTTTAAATATGTATGTATTAATTTTTATAAATCTACAAGGCCTAAGCTTATTCTCAAACATTCATCTACAAAATTCATCATTTCTTCATTAAATCTACCTATTCGTTCACGCAGTCTTTTTTTATCTATAGTTCTTATTTGCTCTAATAAAACTACTGAATCCTTTGGTAGTCCATATTCTGGAGCATTAATCTCAACATGAGTAGGTAGTTTAGCTTTATTTATTTGGGATGTTATGGCAGCAATAATAATAGTAGGACTATATTTATTGCCAATATCATTTTGGACAACTATAACAGGTCTTACTCCACCCTGTTCTGACCCAACAACTGGGCTTAAATCTGCATAAAAAATATCACCTCTTTTTACCATCATCATAAACCACGCCCTAAAAGTCTTGCCTCATACATGGCTAGATCAAGATTATCTTGTTCTATACCCATTTCAGCAAAATCTAAATTTATTTGACTCATCGCTTTATACCCTTCTTTCAACTTCTCGATAATTTCTACCTTCTTTTTCTCTTGAATAAAAAGTTTCATAGCATCTATAACACACTCTGACCTATTTTTGTACTCCATTGGAACCATTACATCAACTTCCTCAAGGAGGCTATTAGGTAAACTAACAACAATCCTTCTGGTTTCAACCATAATTGTACACCCCCAAATACTATAGAATCATGAATAAAATATAAATAAAAGAAAGCCTTAATCAATTATATATTCTTTTAGATGCTTATGTCAACTTATTCTTAAAGTCTTAATCTAATAGATAATCTATTATCTTAACAATCTTTCCATTTGTCATATATACTCGAGGTACTCTCCTACTAATCATACAAACTATTTCATAATTTATAGTACCAATCTTTGCTGCTATTTCATCCACAGTAGGACAATCTGGCTCAGATCCAAAAAGTATTACCTCATCCCCTAGTTTTACATTTTCAATATCTGTAACATCTATCATACATTGATCCATACATATTTTTCCTACTATTTTGGCTCTTTTGCCATTTACAAATACTTCAGCCTTACCCGTTAAAAGCCTAGTATATCCATCTGCATACCCTATAGGAATAGTAGCAATTATAGATTCTCTTTCAGTAGAAAAAATCTGACCATAACTTATCCCTGTTCCTTTGGGTACAGTTTTAAGATGAGATATCTTTGCCTTTAAAGTCATAGCAGGCTTTAATTTAATATTCTCTTTATCTACATCATCAGATGGATAGTATCCATAGATCATTATTCCACCTCTTACCATATTTAAATTAAAGTCTGGCAAGTCTATGATACTAGCACTATTAGACACATGTTTTATAGGTATAATTAATCCTCTTTTCTCTATAGCATTGACAAAATCTGTATACTTTTCATATTGGCCTCTTACATGAGATTTATCTATTTCATCTGCCTTAGCGAAATGCGTAAATATACCTTCTATATAAATATTTGGTAACTCTGAAATATTTATTACTTCTTCTATGGATTCTTCTGTAGGTAAAAGTCCTATTCTCCCCATACCACTATCTATTTTAATATGAATGGTAGCTTTTTTATTCAGTTCTACTGCTTTCCTAGATAAAGCCTTGGCATCTTCATAATTATATATAGTTTGAATAATATTATTTTCTAATACTTTTTCATATTGAACTGTAGGGGTATAGCCTAATATTAAAATTGGCTCTTTTATATTACCCTTTCTCAACTCTATTGCCTCACTTAAAAGGGCAACAGCTAATCTATCTGCTCCATTGTCTAAAAAAGTTCTAGAGATTTCTACAGAACCATGACCATATCCATTTGCCTTCACCACGGCAGTAACTAAGGAATCTTCTCTTGTATGCTTTCTAACCTCTCTAATATTATGGGCTAAATTATCTAAATCTATTTCGACCCAAACTGGCCTAGTTTCATCTAAAGTAAACATATATCCTATTCCTCCTTCAATCTTCCTGAATATTTCCTTCTCTAGTTATTTAGTAAACTTAAATTCCTCATAGGCAATTTCTACTTGAACTGAACCTTTTTCATCATATATATTTAACTTATGTGGAGTATGTCCTTTTTTCTTTATCCAAATCCTAGCAGATTTTCTATATTTATTTTGTTCCTTAAGCTTAAAATCAAAAACCAAATAATCTTCTTTATTAATTTCCTCAGTATCTATTAATTTGACCTTAGATATTTCTTCAAAAAAATCTCCTACGAGAAGCTGACTATTTATAGTTTTTATGGTTACTAAAGAAATAGATTGGTCTATTGAAGGATGTTCCACAAAGACCTTATCATCTGTATTCAAAATGATTATCCCTTTACTTTCCTTAGGACTTAAAATTTCTAATTTATATTTATTGGGTTTATCATAAGTCTCTTCTATTAAGTATATTGATTCCTTTTCTCCTGAAAATATTCTTATATTGGCTTCACATTTATATCCTTTGTGTTTTTCATATGTTCTTTCTATCTTAGATATAACTCTTCTATTATTAGACCAATTACAAGATGTCAATAAGACCATAATAATCAATATAAATAATATTAACTTTTTCAATTATCACCCAACCCTTACCCTTGAATTTTTTTAATGCTGTAAGGTATCTCTTCTAAAACATCTGTAGCAATAACACCATATTCTCCTTTATCTAAGCTGGCTAAATCTCCAGCCAGTCCATGACAATATACTCCTAATCTTGCTGCATCATATAGTTTTAATCCTTGGCCAACAAAAGATGCGATAATTCCTGTAAGCAAATCTCCGCTACCTCCAGTAGCCATTCCTGGGTTTCCAGTGGTATTTACATATAAGTCTCCCCTAGGTGATGCAATTATAGTATTAAGTCCTTTTAGAACTACTATTATATTATATTTCTCTGAAGCGTATTTAGAATAAAAAATTCTATTTTCCTGAATTTCTTCTATAGACTTTCCAAGGAGTCTGGCTAATTCCCCAGGATGGGGTGTAATTATTATTGATTTATTATGAAGTAGAATATCAGGATTAGTAGATATACAATTTAAGGCATCTGCATCTATTACTATGGGCTTATTATAATTAATTAAAATTTGCTCCATAATATATAGCCTTTCATCATCTACGCCAAATCCTGGTCCAATACCTAATACATCTTTATCTTCTATTATCCTTAAGATATCTGATAAGGAATCTCTAGTAAAATGACCTTTTCCATTATCCTCTGCAGATTTAACTATTGATTCTGTTAATTTTATACTCATAATAGGATCCAGTAGATTTGGAACGACAGTATATACAAGTCCTGACCCAGTTTTAAGAGCTGCTTGAGATGCTAAATATGGAGCCCCTGTCATTCCCTTGCTGCCACCTATGATCCCTACTCTGCCATATGTTCCCTTATGACTATCCAATTTCCTTTTAGGCAATAAAGTTCTAAATGCTTCCTCAATATTTATACTATCACTATCCTTACTATCGCTCACATGTCCAATAGCAATGGCTACTGCATAATCTTCTTCATGTGAAATAGATAATTCTATGGAATCTAGACATAATTCTCTCATTATTTCATTTCCATTCCCTGCTACATTTACATATGGTTTTCCATTGTCATCATGGACTATCTCTATGTCTTTCCATCTTACAAACCCAATGCCAGTACCAATCACTTTGCTAATAGCCTCTTTAGCTGCGAATAAACCTGCTACGGTAGTTGCTTTATGACCACTATTTCTTATATATTCTATTTCTTTTTCTGTAAATATTTTATCATAAAATCTGTTTCTTTTCTCTGATAATATTTTTCTTATTCTATTAACATTTACTATATCTATCCCACTAATTAAATTCCCTTTTTCTTTCATCTATCCCAATCTCTCTTTATCAATCTTATCTATGATCTCTCTACCTAAGATTCCATGTAAAAAGGTATATGTTTCATTTATCCATTCATCATAATCATGCTTTGTATCAATAGCTTCTGTTAGTCTCTTTTTTAGACTCTCTATTTCTTCTACAGATTGATCTACTATCTTCTGCTTATATTTTAATTCATCATAACCATATTGAATAGTGGCATTTAGTAATTTTATATTAGTCTCTTTTATATCTTTTGGAATAATTTCTAATTGAAATTTTAGTTCTTCAAGCTCTTCATTTATATTGTAAATTCTTTCTTTATACTCATCTAAAAGTGAAACATTTTCAACCTTATTCTCATTATTCACTGAATCTGATACACCCAAGATCATTTTCATATACTTGGATTTTTGACTTTGTAGTTTTTTAACTTCATATTCCATTTCCTTTTCCTTGGCTACTAGCTGCATAAGCTCTTCCTTTGCAGTTTGAATATTTCTATCATCAGTCTTTCCAAATAACTTATTCCAAGATGGGTCCTTATATAATATCGGTACTCTATTCTTAAATTTAGTGTTTTTATCTATATTAATATGTTTATTAAACATGAAATAACTCACTCCCTATATTATAATTCTACTAATTTTCTCATAGTTTTACAAATAATATTATTCTTTATTTATTGTGAAAATTATTATATAATATTTCTAGAATCGAAATATTATAATAGAAGGTGTATTAATTGACAGAAACCCCCTTAACACTTGACTCAAACCTTAATTATAACAAAAGAATTAATATTTTTAACGGAATCTTGGCTACAGTTGCTGCAAATTTGGTTAACCCTTATTATTCAAAGTTTGCTGAAAGATTAGGTGCTACTGATTATCAAATAGCATATTTAACATCATTACCCCACTTTGTTAGTATATTAGCCTTTATACCAGGGGCAATATTGATTGAGTCCTTGAGCAACAAGCAGAAAACCATAGGCAGTACAATGTTGTTACATAAGTTTTTCTTTTTGTTCATCGCTATTATACCATTTTTAAATGTAAATCAAGCTAGTCTATTTGTCCTAATGGTTGGGCTTATGAATTTGCCTGGTTCCATTGGAAACATGGGCTATCAAGCCAGTATGGGCGATGTGTTTTCTGTAAAAGATCGTGGATTAGCCATGGGACTTAGACATAGATATTCTTCATTTATAGGAATAATCATCACCTTTATCTCAGGAAAGCTACTTACATCGATCCCTAAAAGCAATGAAGGCACAATAAAATTATATCAAGTTTTCTTTGTACTTGCTTTTATTATATCACTATTTGAAATCTTTTTTTTCTTTAAATTTAAAGGTTTTACAATAAAAGACAAAAATGAACCAAAATATCTAGATTCTTTTAAAAAAGTAATAAAAGAAATACCTAGTAACAAGAAATTCCTTATGTTTACTTTTGCCTCTTTATTTTTCCATATTGGATGGATAGGAGCTCAGCCTTTATTTAATATTTATACTATAAAAGTACTGGGAGCAGATGAAACTTGGCTATCTGCCATATCAATTGCTTCTGCACTTTCATCTATTTGGGCTTATACGAAATGGCCAAAGTTTGCTGATAAAAAAGGAAATAATCTTGCATTAGCTGTAGCTATTATAGGTATGGGCATTACCCCATTACTTTATGCCCTATCTAAGCACATATTTATGCTAGTAATATTTAATATATTGATCGGAGTATCTGTAGCTGGTACAGTATTATTATTATTTAATATCTTACTAGAGATAATCCCAGATGAAAACCGAACTATTTATATAGCTATATACAACACTATTATAGCTATAATATCAGGTGTTTCACCTATACTTGCAGTAAAATTAATGGATATGACTAATATCTATATTGGATTAATAGCAGTTGCTGTAATAAGACTTACTTCAAGTATATTCTTCTATGGAATGTCTGGAAAAAGAACTGCATAATAAAAATGAGTCAAATAATTATTTGACTCATTTTTATGTGGATCATTCCCCTTATCTTATGCTACCACCTTGTTTTTCACTACAAAAACCTTATCATATCTTTCTTTGGTTTCCTCAAATATAACATGAGATACATTTACTATAGTTACACCATCCAAATCCAGTAATGTCTTTTCTATTTCTTTAGCTACTTTAGAATCTAAGCTTGCGAAGGCTTCATCAAGAAATATTATATCTGATTTTGCTAGAAGTCCTCTGGCTATGGCTACTCTGGACCTTTCCCCACCAGAGATATTCTTTCCGTTATCATAGATCGTGGTATCCAATTTGTCTTGCAATCCTTCTACAAAATTGCTTAAACCCGCTCTTTTAATTGCAAGATCTATTTCCTCTTGGCTATAGTCTTTATAGAGAGTAATATTGTTTTTCAATGTATCTTCAAATAAAAACACCTGCTGTTCCACATTCGATATATTGCTAAAATAACTAGCCTTTTTAATATCTTTTAAATTCTTCCCATCAATTAATATTTCACCCTTTGTAGGATTGAAGTATTTTCTAAGTAGCTTTAATAATGTTGACTTACCTCCACCACTAGGTCCTACTACAAGATACTTTTCTCCCTTTATTAAATCCATATTAATATCTCTTAAAATTTCATTATCCCCATAAGAAAAACTAATATTTTTTAGTTCTATACTATTACTAAATAAATCCATATCAATAGTTTCCTCATAATTATCAAGATTCTTTAAGCTATTATCCATTTTTTCAAATAATGACTTTACAGAAAATATCTTTGGAAACCATTCTGATAAATTCATCAAAGGGAAAACTACTCTACTCATATTGTTTATTATTAGAATTACAGCACCTGCAGTGATAGAACCCTTTATGGCCATAATCACTGATATAATCAATATGCCAAAGATGGATGAATTCATAATTAAATTTTGCAAGGCTAAGATATAAGTGTAGATTTTATCTATTACATAACCTTTATTCTGAATATCTTCACTTTTTTTGTGAAAATCTTCTTTTACTTTTTCATTTAAGTTATTAGTTTTAATGATTTGAAAGGCACCAAGGACTTCTTTTATATAAGATGTATATCCCCCAAATAACTCAGATCTATGCTTTTCGTGTCTTTGTAATGGCTTACCAACAACCATTGATAATAGCACCGATACAACAGATATTCCTATCCCTATAAATAATGCAGAAGGGCTTACTGAGGCTATAACTATAAAAGATACTGCAAATCCTAAAAAGCAATATCCCACTTCATATATTCCCTCTAAGTATTTTTTCTCTATGGTATTCATATCGTTAGTCATTGCTGATAAATACATTGCATTGTTTTCAGCTTGAAACTCATTAATATTTTTTCCAAATAACTTTTCAACATAAGCCACCTTTGTTTTCACCAAGGATTTTAACAAATATAATGATCTGGTATAAGAGGCTAATATACCTATAGGAAGTGATACTACTACAACCACAAGAGCTTTTATAGCTTCTTGTTTAAATAACTCCATATCATTTGCCATAGCAGAATCAATTATTCTCATAATTTTAATAGTTATATAACCATCTAATATTATTGCAATAAGCATTACTATAAAAGCTAATCCTAAATATGGCCAAGATTTCTTTATGGTTTTTTTCATATTGCCACCTCCATAAAGTATTCATTTGCATTATATTGATTAATCTTATTGTCTACAATTTCCAATACATAATCATACTTTTCTGTTATTCCTTCATAATACCTATGAGAAATTGCTATAACTGTACTGTTTAAAGATAATATAGTGTCTTCAACTGTTCTTCCCAATTCCTCGTCCAAACTTGAAGTACCTTCATCAGCAAAAAGAATTTGACATTTCTTAACTACTGCCCTAGCAATAGAAATCCTTTGACGCTCACCGCCTGATAAGTTCTTTCCATTTTCCATTAGCATCTCTTGAATTCCATTTTCCTTCTTCCCTAGCAAGTTTTTCAAGCCTGATTTTTCTGCTGCATTTAACACTTCTTCTTCACTATATGGTTTAAATAATGCTATATTGTTAAATATACTGTCTTCAAATAGAAAGACATCTTGATAAATAAAAGCAACATTATCATTTAAAGTGTTTTCTTTTATCTTCCTATAATCTACACCATCTACTATTATCTCACCTTCATAATCATCGTAAACCATTGAAAGTAATTTAATTAATGTAGATTTCCCTGCACCACTTGCACCCTTTAATAAATACTTTTTATCCTTTTCAATCTTAAATGATACATCTTTAAAAACTTGCTTTCCTTCATAACTAAAGTTTAGATTTTTAACTTCTATTTGCTTATCAAACTTAAAGTCTTTTTCTTTTTCCACAGTACTTGTGGTACTTTCTGTACCTGTGGTAATTTTATCGTATATATTAACAGATGATTTCAATTCATTGAAAAGAGGTAAAATAGAAGTAATATTCCATATGCAGCCATTTGCAGATTGTACCATAAAGGTTATCTTAGTTAGAGATACGCCTTTCCCCATTAATACGCCTAAATAAATCATAGATCCTATTAAAAATCCAAATCCTAAGAATTCCATAACCCTTCTTTGACTATCTGTATATACATTATAGCTAAACTTCTTTCTCTCAAGCTTAGTTACAGAATTTAAAGATTTTGAAAGGAATTTGTCTTCAATGTTATTTAATTTAAGTATTTCCAAGCCATTGAAAGTATTGGACATATCAACAGCGAAATCTTCATTATATTGTGATACATCTTCTTGAAGGCTAACTGTCTTTTTCTCAAAACCTTTACTAATAAAAAACAATACTATAGATACTAAAAATGAAGCAATCCCAAATTTATAATCCATAATGGTGATTATTGTTAATGAAACTAAATACATCCCACCTCTGAATATAACATTAATCAATTTTAAGAAAAAGTTACTTTCAAATAAGTTAATATCATTTATCAAATTTGAAATATAGCTATCTTTTGACTTCATACTAAAACTCTTATAAGATGATTTTAATATCTTATCAAATGCTGCAAGCCTTACATCCAATAAGGTATCCCTCATAAAAGAAATTCGCATAAATCTTGAAACAACATACATTATTGAAGTAAATAAAATAACTCCCGCTGAAAATAAGACTACCCTTGTAAAGTGGTCCATGGTACCGATCTCAATACTACCAATCAGCATTGAGATAATTAAGTTTATCAACAGATCACTTAAAACTGGTATAAAACAGGCCAATATATACAGAAAAAATCTCGATTTCCGTTTAAGTAAAAGATCCTTCATTTAATCCCCTCCCTTGTTAATAATATAATAGTATTTTTTGTTAAAAATGTCAATACTTATATTAATATTGTTAATTTCAAAATTAATAATATTAATATATGGTTTTAATATATCAAAGTTAATAACAGAAATGTGCTCTATATCATAAAAATTATCTTACTTCTTTGAGAAAATATAATTTGATAATTAATTATTATATAGTAAATACTATTTATTAATGGAGGCGATTTACATGATTGATAAAAATATAGACAATATTAATCAACCCTATTATACTGAACCTGTTGAAAACAAGCAATCAATCTTGCCTGATAATATAAAAAACATGGAGAAAACAGGTTTTTATCAAAACAGCGAAGCCTTTCCACCTAGAGGAAGCTTTATCAATGTACCAGCAGAACTACTATTTGGTCCTAATGCAAAATTATTAGATCTAGTATTTGACGATAAAGATAACAATATTTCTTCAGATCTATATAATAGAACTAATGATATTAAATAGCAAAAATGTACTTTGCGACAGGAGAATGCTTCTCCTGCCGCATTAATATATTGTAGGAAAGGACACAGAAGTCCTTTTCTAGGATAGCATTCTACCCATAGATAGTTTGTAAAAAGAATAAGTCATTATTAGATGGTTCACGATTATAGTGCTCTTTAAATTTACTTATTGCATCGTCTGATGTACTGCATCCTTTAGTGATTTCTAGACCCATCTTTAGTTGATCAAAATACCACATCATTTCCTCTTTTGTACAGATTGATTCGTGAGAACATAAATAATAATCTGCTTCGTATGCACCAATTTCAGCCATCATAGATATTAGCTTTTGACTATCAAAATAACTTTGACCATTTTTAGTACATCCATATGCAGCATCTCCTACAAATACTGTCTTTTCTTCTGGCACATATAAAATTGTTCCATCTTCTCGATGTGGATTTACAATTTCTTTTAAAAAACAAGTAACTCCTCCAAGATTTATTTCCAGTTCATCTGAAAATAGCAAATCAAACTGTATATCTTTTAATTCAGTTTGATTCCCAAATTCCTCTTTCACTAACTTTATTGCAATATCATCAAAAATATTATCTTTTTTTGCAGTTTCTAAAGAGCTTTCATCTAATTTAATTCCTTTATAGACCTTTGATAACTCACTAGTCTTATTACTTGCTATCTTTATTGCATCAAATCTATCTATTCCAAATATATGGTCCCAATGGTGATGAGATACAACAACATACTTTACTGGTGGAAAGTTCATCTTTTCAATTTCCTTTAGAAGAATATCAGCATGTGTAGGAGAATTACCTGCATCAAAAACTAAACAACAGCTATCACCTTTAACAACTCCTAATGCTGGTCTCTCATTTTTATCCTCATTCATTAAATAGTAGATTCTTTCAGTGACTTTTTCTAACATTACATTCATCCCCTTTGATTATCTTCTAAGCACTTTAATAATTCTAATAGTTAATTACCTCTTCACTAAAATACATTATCTAAAAATCTTGTTATATAATATTCTACAAAATTTCCCAAATTCCTTCTTTTCAAGTTAATATTTTATATGAAAAAGGTAAAGTGTTTTCTTACCATCATTCCCTATAGGATTGTATCATCCATCAAAATATGGTGCTCAAACTATATTATATAAAAGATTGCTTGAACATAATACATCAAAAACAATTAATATAAGTTCTCAACAAAAAAAGATTCATCTTTTTAGTATTAGATGAATCTTTTTTGTGCTTTATTTAGAGTAAATAATTCTTTTAATGCTTTCAATAGAAAGACAAAATTCCTTTGCAAGTTGTTCTAAATCTAGCCCTCTAAGAAACTTATCACGAATTTGACTATTTCTATGATCTAAATATACTCTATAACCTGAGTTTTCTCCCCATTTCTTTCGAACTCCTTCAGGGTTGGGGATATAGATTAATTCCCCTTGGACATATTTCTGTATTTGCTTTAATAATTCTTCTGGAAAAATACTATCTGCTTTAATATATCTCATTCTACTCCACTCCTTAAAAATTTAAATCTAAGGAAGCAAAGTCTACATTATAAACAATTTATAATTATAAATAAGTTAGAATGAATGCTATAAATTATACCATCAACTCCATACAAACAATTACCATTGTTTATCTTGCATGACTTTGCATGGAGAATCTGCTTGTGTAATTCTTAAGTATAGCAAAACAACACCACCTTTGTAAATCTATTATCTAGCTGAAAATCATATTTTTATATTATAATAGATTCTTTGAAAAAGCAAATTTAAATATAGAAACAAAATTATTCTTTCACTTTATTATATTTTTAAATGTTCTAATTCTCAATTATATAATATAGATAACTGATTCTAGATTGATTAAAACTCCAAATAAATTAGAATCTAATCTACACTTTTTCTTATGTATTCTCTCTTCAAGATTGACATAATAATTCCATCTTCTAGTTTTCCCTTTATTAAATCTCTTTCTCTGACTATTCCCTCTTGAGCAAAATTTAGTTTTCTTAATACTTTAACAGATGCATCATTTCCAGGTGTTATTGTAGCTTCAATTCTATTTAAATTCATAAGGTTGAATCCAAAATCAATAACTACTCCTAATGCCTCTGTTGCATATCCTTTACTCCATTCTCCTTGAGTTATATCATAACCTATTTCAGCTCTTCTAGCACCTTCATCAAAGTCTCCTAAGCAACATGTTCCAATTAACTTATTAGTCCCTTTTAATATAATTCCCCAAGTAATTTCTTCATTTTCCTCCAATTCCTTCTTATATCGTTCTATAAACTTCATTACCTCTGCTTTTGATGTTACTGGATAAAAATAATCGTATTTTGCTACTTCAATATCACTTAACATTTCATACAATGGTTCCACATCTTCATCATCAACTTGCCTAAGAATTAATCTTTCTGTTTCTAATTTTGGAAATGGAATAAAAATTTTATTTATCATCAAAATCACTCTCCTATACTGATATACATTGTTGGTCCAACATTCTTCAATATTATATATACCATGGAATCTACAGGTTGTTTTCAGCATATTCATCAATCTATCATTGTTACGACTTGGTATCTCATATGCATACTTATAACTTTCCATATATAGAGCCTTCATTCCTGGAAAATGTTCACCTAGCCTTATATAGAAATAATCCCGATTTACTTCTTGAATCTCAATAAATACAGCCATGACCACATCTACGGTATATATTCATTCCATTTTGAGCTGATAAAATACCTTTTACCTCTGTTTCATGCATAATATTCTCCTCATTTTAAATTACTTCTGTTGCTTAACTGATAATCTACAAGAAGCACTTGAATTGTATTACAATAATTTAATTCATTAAGTATGCTATACCAAACTCAAGTTTTAATTTTTCATATCTTTTCTTTTCATGTTCTATAATTTCAAATGTAGGATTATATAGACTATGCTGCAATACATCTGCATCTACTAATACTTCAATAAAATCAGAATGCACGGCTTCTTTTTCACTATGGCTATAAATGGCATCGCAAATCATTTTAGTTTCATCATCACTTGTTATCTGTAATGATGTCAATATTTCTCTTGCCAAGACAGCACCCTTATGTGCATGGTCTTTTGGGTCCTTTTTAGCATAAGTGTATATATCATGAAGCATACCTGCCATTGTTGCTAGTTCAGCATTCTCTCCACGCTTCAATGCAATTAATGTGCAAAATTGAGCAACACCATATAAGTGTAAATAAGCACATCTCCGATCGAAATCATCCGTCATATTCAAAATTATCTCATCAATATATTCTCTTAAAATTTCTATTCTGTTCATAAACACTTCCCCCATTAAATATAAAAAATTTACATATTAATATTACTCTTTATGATAGTTTATTCTGTGTATCCTGCAAACTGTAAGCCTATAATTTCTTCAAGTGCATTTATAATTCCTAAACTCTCTCCAACATAAAGAACAATAATATTGTCCTTTTTAAAAAAGTGTGGGTATGAAACCCAACTAATTTCATAAGCATTCTCCCCATTATTATAACTGGATCCCCCTTCATGTATATAGGAGGCATCTTCTTCCATCTTTTCATTACTTTCATAAAGATAAACAGATATATTTTCATTTTCATTAATAGTTAACCATTTGCGTTGTCCTTGAAGTATATCCTCATCAACATCTTCTGCAATTACATTAAAATCCATTTCTTCAAGACTAGTGATTAAATTATTATATGCAGTGTCTGAAGTTTGTTTTGAACAACTTAATAGAGATATTGTCGCAACAAGCATTAAAATAATTAAAACTATTTTTTTCACTTAAATAACCTCCTATTATTACTAATTGCAATAATTTAACTTCACATTTTACTACTGTTACGAAGATAAAAATAAGAGTACGACATAAAAAACATACAATTTTGCTAAACTTAATTCATCTCTACATATTAGAATTTGCAGACTTTGCATTATACTTAAATGACACAGTTATGGCCACAGACTCCAAACCCAAAACTCGTTAGGAGAATAGCCGTTTTTAATAGCTTCTTCTCGCTTTTTTAAAACAAAATCTTTCCATTTAGGATTGCTCCAAGCAGATAGTCGTTCTGACCATATTAGTTCATTTTCAAGATCTTTAGAAAATAAATCAACATCAGGAAGAAGGGCATTTTGGCTGATATAGTCTTTTAAAAACTCTATTATATCGTGTAATATCTCAACTCTTTTATTCCAGTCATATTCAGATAACAGTGATTCTATATATTTAGCTAGTTCTGATTTGGAAATAGAAAGATTGTTAAATGCCCAATCCAGATGAATACGCCATGGATAATAGCTTTGAGTCATGGTAAAAGCAATATGATATATTCCATTAAGAACATTACCGAAAATAATACTAGATTCCGCAAAGTTATGTCGTTTAACGCTTTTTAATAATTCAAAATAGTCTTCTAAAATTAACTGTTTAAGTTGAACCAGTAGCATCTTTCTCCATAAATTCAAAGGATAACATTGCTCTGATGTATTATCTCGTAAAAAGGATAATACACCTTTAGGGTCAAAAGCTATTAAATTATTCTGTATAG
Organism: Tissierella sp.; assembly: GCF_031460495.1. Taxonomy (NCBI): domain Bacteria; kingdom Bacillati; phylum Bacillota; class Tissierellia; order Tissierellales; family Tissierellaceae; genus Tissierella; species Tissierella sp. Next base: position 146,473 of record NZ_JAVKTS010000003.1, read on the forward strand.
TAAACAATGTTTCAAAAGCAATGTTTTCCCAAGGGATATCATTTTTATTATTAAGAACTTTACCTGCATTTCCATCAAGCAGCCAAGATATAGGATGAACACAAATAATTGAACCTTCCGCTTTCCACTGATTAGTCTTAGATAATAATTGATTCAATGATAGTTGAAGTTCCCTACCATACTTACTCCAAGATTCATCATTCAAATAAACAGCAGCTTCGAAATCAGATAATTCATCATCGATTCTAAGTCCTACTGAACCCAGAATCATTACGCTCATTTCGTAATAAACAGCAGGATATTGGGCTTTGATCATAGGTAAGACAGTATTCTCGAAATATATATCTACTCTTCTCATATATTCACCTTCTTTTTTAATTAGTCAAAATATAATAATTTGTAGTTCAAATTCCTATTTATTGGTTTTGAATATAATTGCAGCTTTTTACTGTTATTCATTACTTAATATCAATCAATTTTAGACATTCACCATTCAGAACTGTAATTATATTTACAAAATAGATATTTAATAAATAATATAAATCAAAATTACCTAATATAATTTTCAAGCACTAGAAGAGCTTTTTCATAATTTTTATTTTCATATCCTCCTAGCCCACATTCTGAAATTATGTTAAACCCAGCCTTTTTATAAATGTTTATAGCCTTATAACTCCATGTTTGCGTATGTAAATAGACAGCTCTATTCCCTTCGATTTTTTTTGTATTCATCATTGCTTTAAATACAATTGCTTTACCTAATCCGAGACCTTGATTTTGTGGACGAACTGCCATCCAATGTATCCAAGGATCTCGCTTTTGCTCAGTATAATTCCACCAATTTGTAATCGTTGCAACTTTAATCCCTTTCTCATCCTCAACAAATATACATCTTTGTTCAAGTTCATCCAAATGTGGTAAATATATATCCTGAAAATACCTTAAAGCAGAATCTACATCCTCAAATTCATCAACTGAAGTTTCAATTTCTGCCCAACTTTTTTCATCCCCTAATTTAAAAAAACTAAATCTAAAACCATGTGGAAGTGATGGATTAGGAATTATTACTCCTATTTCTCTTTTCATAAGTACATCATAATATTGCATAGATTTGTCTAGCATAAAACCCCTCCAAATGCGCTGTTTAAAATTGCATCTTATTAGTGATTAAAAATCTACCGTTGCCATGCTAAAAATAAAGTATGCGATTTATTAATCATTTAAAATCTGTTCAACATACTTTTTCTGCTTTCGTATTCTACCCTTATTCCATTCAGCATCAATATCAAAATTTGCTTCATAGGCAATTTCAAATAATAAAAATAACATATCGTATACTTGATGATTCATCCTATTTGGCTCATTTATAAACTCTTTTAATATATTAAACTCGTCCTCAAGCATTTTAACTTTTCCATCAATGTCGCTATTCTTTGCTCCTATCTTTTCAAGAAAATCTCCTGCTTCATCTCTATAATTATTTAAACTCAAACTAATTCCTCCTCATTTCTATTTCGCAATAAACTACAAATATGTCGTAGCCAACTCCTTAATATATCACTCTTTTCAACATCCATGAAATGACTCCGTGCCCTTGTTGAAATACTTTTAATTATATTTTACTCTATCCCTAGTAATTCATTAAAATAATTATATGAGTCAACTAACCAAGGATGTAAAACTTTAAGGTTTTGCTGATTTTCATATAGGTATTTGATAAAAGCAAACACTCCTTTTTCCAGACATTCACTTAAACCTTCTTGTATATCTTTTAAGTATGGTGGTATTCCTTCTTGATCCCATTTCAGCTTGTCTGCAACAAACAGAATCATATCTAATCGACTTGGATTGCTCTTTAGAGTTGTGTGACAACAAATGGCATTTAGAATTTCTTCATTTGCTATTCCAAATATTATCTTTGCGATTTCTTTTGATAATTTCTGGTGAATGATTGAAGGAAATTCTCTCTCCTCTGGTAAGATATCTATGTATAAAGATTCAGCAACTTCAATCTTTTTATCATCTGAAATAACTGCACTAATGTCATGTAAAATACCAGATACTCTTGCATTTTCATGATTTTCTGCAAATATATTTGCAAGTCTTTCTGCCTCAATTGCTACACCTTTGGAGTGTCTAACAACTATATCCTTGTTATATTTGTTAAGTAGATTTATGCTATCTTCAAATATATTATTATGGTTAATTTCTAAATGTTCCTTTAGTTCTAGCAAAAGAATATGAATATAGACTCCTCCTTTGATTTCTTTAAACCCTCAACTATATAAATTTTCACCAAGGCTTTCTTGTATCAAGCCATCCGTTTTTTAACCAATGTTCTTTATCGGTAGGATTCCAGTTGTTTGCTTTTTGACTCATTCTCATAATCTGAAACATTAACTTTGTTTTTATTCCTGGTTTTGTCTTGCCAATCTGTTTTGAAATTTTGCTAGCTATTTGAGTAATTTCTTTTTCAATTTTTTGCTTCTTTTCCTGTTTTACAGTTTCCCAGCTTAGAGCACCTACATTTTTACCATAACTATAAATTTTAGGTACTCCCCAATAGAACAAATTATCTTGCAACGATTTTGTTACTCTTTTTGTACCTGCACCTGCAGCAGTGGAGATAACCAATCCAATTTTGCTGAACATTTTAGGATGAGGGCGATGTGCCATCCATCGGTAGCCCATATGGTCAAGAAATGTCTTAAGTTGACCAGTCATTCCGAAAACATAGCAAGGTGATTCTAAAATTAGTAGATCAGCTTCTTCAATAGCCTTTGCAATTGGTTGAACACTATCAGAATGTGGACATTGCTCCTCTCCCTTTGTAAAACAATTAAAACATCCTATACAGAAGGATGGCGCATCCTTTGGCATATAAAATTCAGTTATTTCCGTACCCGCATCTGAAAGCTTGTCTAAAAAAAGTCTCGTAATATTATATGTACTCCCTTTATGCATTTGCCCATGCAAAACTGTAATCCTCATCTTACTTCTTCCCTTCTTGAAAAATTGTAATTCCTCTTATTAAACTATTTTTATCAAACAAGTCCCAAGCGAATATCTCTGATATCATAAATTTTCATTATTGCTGTACAATATCTTAAGATTAGGCTCTGTGTCATTGTGGACATGCATTGTTATATAATATTTGCCTCTGATCCCAGTAACTCCCTAAGTTGATTTCTGATAAATTATATTCATTTTTTGTATGTCACAATCATCTTTGGTGAAAGATATTTTCCAATTCTATAAACTAGTTTTCCAAATACTTTTTTATGTATAGGTAGTGGTATTCCTGAAGCATATCTCATACCAACATACTGTTTCCAAAAAACTCCGTCTTGTGTTTCGTATTCTGTTCCAGGCGCATATTCATCACACATGGCTTGAAATAAATTGAAAGGAATTAAAACTCCAATCTTCGGAGAATGAAGCTTCTTTGATTTTAAATCCATATAAAATGCATTAGAAATTTTATAAACCTTTTTGATGTGTTTTTCTGATGGCTTATAGTCATTCCAACTTAATGCAACTATGGGCAATTGATAGCATTTATTAAATCCCCATCCTGGTAGAGTATTGGCTAAAGATTGTGTAGTACTATTTGCAGAAACACCACCTGTAGTTGAGATAATTAAAGCCTTTTTATCAAAGTATCTTGGACGATGAAGTAAAAATGCTAAATGATCAGTAAGGTTTTTTGCAATGGCAGGAATAGCCCCTTGAAAACAAGAAACACCAAAAATTACCCCATCACATTCTGCAATTTTATCCATGATGGGTTGGATATATTGATTATGAGGGCAAAAGCTATGTCCTTTTCTAAAGCACAAACTACAACCTATGCAGAAAGGAATACTCAATTCGGTTAAATGTATCTCATCAAATTCTACTGTATCATCAAAAGCTTCTATGTAATCTTTTACTTTCTCTGTTAATCGCCAAGTATTACCTCTATGTGGACTGCCGTTGATTATTAATATCTTCATTTCACATATCCCCCATTTTTTAATAGATAATTATGTATAACAAGCTGAGGCTTGAAAAGTCCATCAGCTTTCACAAAGATCATAAGACTTGATGCTAAATCTTTCTCATCATAAAACCATAACCCAAAAATCCATCTCTCCAATTTCCGATATTCTTTTAAAAGAATTAACTTTTTATATCCTATTCTCTCATATACTTTTATTGCACATTTATTATCGGTTTTATATTAGCTTCATAATGCTCTTCATTGAGTTTTACTACTACTAGTTCTTTTATACTCTCATTCAACTTTAACGCTAAACTTTCAATTCCAAAGAATTCTGTGAAAGTATGACTCCCAATGATAAGATTTATCCCTTTAAACTTAGCATATTGAATGGTATACAAATTATGTTCACCTGTAATATATAAATCACACTTGTTCTCAACGGATTCCCTAAGAGCAGCTGTTGAACCTCCATTACCGCAGACTAAGCCTACTCGCTTCACCTTTCTGTCATTAAACTGCCAAAATTTCACTGGTTCTTCAAGTAGCTCTTCAATGTTTTTTACTAATTCATAAAATCCTATTTCTTCATCATATTCTGCGACTCTCCCAAAATATAAACCTTCCCACTCATGGGTTTTTTTAATATCTTTAAAATTTAACTTTTTCAATAAACTTTCGTTTGTTCCAAAGTCACAATCATCAAGTGGTAAGTGATTATAATAGTGACTTATGCCATACTCTGCTAGTTTATTTACACACGCCTCTTTTAATCCATAGATTTCATCCCATGCATCGTGATGTGTGATCATCATATCAACTCCATAAATTCTTGCTTCCTCTATAGTTTCAAGAGTTAAGTTAACACAATATCCTATTTTTTTAACTTTTTTATCTGCATTGTATGTTATCCCAGACTCGCTAAAATAGATTTCTTTGCTTGTTACATTAAAAAGATCATTAATTCTCTCAACTATATATGTTACATCCATATATTTACCCCCTCAATTTCTCTATATCTTGCATTAATATATATTCTCATTTAAAACAGTTTTCAACATCTACTAAAACTACCATATGTTCTAATATTAATCTAACCTCTTTACACAGTAATTCATGATTTCCAATGATTTTGTATTTACTTCATTATGTAATTAGAATAATGTTGAGTCTAATATGATGAACAATTCTCTGTAAATAAATATATTAACTTATTAATAACTCAGTAATTAATTCTACTTCTTTCTTCCAATAAATAATCCATGCTCACTTGTTCCAATTATACTTTTATCTTCACATGTTTTAAAATGCATATCCATCCATTTGGCAAATTCTAAATCACTCAAATTGTTTATAGTATCTCGAATTACAAATTTTAAACCATCAGTTGCAATATTATAAATCATATCTACATTTTCATTTTTAAGAGTTGATTCAACTTCTTCTGGGCTGGAGGCATAAAAAATACTATTCTTTGAATGAAACCCTTTCTCAAGATAGTCATAAAGCATTCTAAAATCCTTTACACAGATATCCCTATATTTAATGATGTTTGCATATCTGTTTATGTATGATACCGCATATATACCATTTGGCTTTAATACTCTTAAGCTTTCAACAATAGATAGTTTTCTTTCATGGGCATCAATCAAATGATAAAATGATCCTAGATTTAAGACAACATCAAAAGTATTATCATCGAACTCTGATAAATCTAAAATGCTACCCTTATATATTTTTTCAAGTAACTTGTTTTCTTCTTGGACATCTTTCATTAAACCTACATTTTTTTCAATTAAGTCTCCTGCAGTAACTTTATGACCATTTGAGGCCAGATAAAAGGCATAAACCCCAGTACCAGCACAGGCATCTAATATTTTAGAATTTGGATTTATTGCTTTTTCTAAATATCTGGTTGTTGTTAAGAATTCTATTCTATTCACATTTGTTCTTTTCAATCTCATATCCTCTTCTGTATTTTCATAAAAACTATATATATCCATATCCTTTAAATCCACTTAATCATCTCCACTCTAAAAATTCTTCACATAACTTTTGTTACTCTAAATCTTCCTTGCTTTTATGATGAACGACAGCGGAAGCTTCTGGGCTTTGTAGGGCGAGTAATATTCAGAAGAAAAATCTACTGATCGTGTTAAAGTTTCTTTGTTAGTTTCTTCAACAAGTTGTTCAATCATAAATCCTGCTTTTGCAAGAGTATTTATGTAGGCTGACATATTGCGGTTTCTAAGTGTGACTGGATTTCCCCGTTGAATATAAGAAAAAATATGTTCATTAAGATAACTTCCTTGTAAAATAATTTTCTCATCCTGAATATCAACACAGCGCATAAGTGGGTGATCCCATGAGAAAATGAAAATTCCATCTTTTTTGAGGTATGTGGCAATATTATTAAATGTCGTTTGCAAATCTACAGTCCAACCAATAGCATAGATTGAATATACCACATCGAAATATTCATTTGGTATTCCACAGTCTGATTCCATAGGAGAGTTAATCAATTTTGCTGTATAACCATTTCCATTTAAAAAATTCCTTGCATTTTCAATTTGCTTTGTTGACATATCAAGCCCCCAAAGCTCAGATGCACCTTTATCTCCACACCATTTTAGTGAATGCCCACTTCCACAACCAATATCAAGTACTTTTTTACCCTGTATATCAGGAAATAGCTTTAACTCATCTTCAGTAGGGATAAGACAACCATATGTAGGCAATGCAGTTGTACCGAACCAGCTATCTGCCATAGCATCCCAACTTTTTTTGTTTTGAATCAATATATTTTCAGCCATATTACCACCCTCCACTTTAGTTTAATTAGAATTTGAAAACAATTCTTTTACATAGGGAGACCCATAGAACAACTCCAATGTCTACTAAGTCTATGTTATAGGATAATTCTACAATAGTCTTTTATCATTTCAATTTGTATATTTCTCCAATTTCCCTCATTAACTTCTTACATACTTCTTTTGCTTCTACAGTTTTTACTTGAATATCATTTAGTGAAGAAATTTGATAATAATATTCAAGCAGCTTCCTATCTTTTTCAGGTATATGGTTAGATATGTGTATTAAATGCAAATCAAAGTACTTTGGTGTATATTTTAATCTAACTAATTCAACCAGAGGATCAGCTACATACTTAAGATAATAAATAAAAGCTTCAAGATAGTTCTTACGCTCAACATATTTTAATACTCTTGAATGCTGCTTATATTTACTCCTGATTTCATCTAAGGCTTTCTGCATTAAATTTATATCTACCTGTTCATAATCTTTTATTATTGTGATAACACCTGATTTATCAAATATTACCTTAGGAAATTCTAGAATATCTCCTTCAACAAATCTAACCTCATCCTTATCTCTACTATGGCTTTGTATACAGAAGTCAATTATCAGATATTCACTAGACCCTTCAATATGGTAGTAGTTTTGATGTATCTTAGGGTGACTATGATCTACATTGAATTTAAAATCCAACTTTCCTAACTTAGAAAATTCCTCTTCAGCAATCTGAAAAATTTTATCTTCATACCCATCTTCTACATCAAGCCAAATATCTATGTCTGAATATTTATCAACGGCATTTAATCCATCTGCACCTTCTAACCAATATGCATGTACTTCCTTCACAGAAATAAACCTATCTTTAATTAAATTAATTATCATGTCTCTATCTATCTTACTCATATCCCTTTTCTCCCAACAATATATTTTCTAAAGGTTTTACCACTAATACTATTCAACAAAACTTTCCAAATTCCTTCTTTTATTAGTTAATATTTTTATTTAAGTGGTGAAAATAGCTTTTAACCTTATTTGTGTAAAAAGAGAAGCTATATTCTAGCTTCTCTTCATCACTCTTATCGTTGTTAGTCTCTATTTAATCTTGCTACTCCTTGGAATTCCTGCACCCTTTATTTTAAACTCAGTACTAATAATTGAGTAAATTTTCTCACTTATAATCAATATTTTAAATTTCTGAATTGCTTATTTGATTTGTATATAATTTCATACTATTTCAATAATAACTAAATCAAAGAATTAATAACTTTAGGTCCCTTAATAATCAACCAATAAAAATGCTCAAAAGTTGTAGATAAACGGTCAAATGTTTTAACAGATGCGGGACTCAGTGCATTCTCCCATTCATCTCGTTTTAATCCTGTATCACAACCTGATAAATAAACATACTGAAGACTTGCACTTATATTATTACTCTCAACATTTTCAGGTCCATAGAAAATGTTATCTTGAAGTATTATATACCCTTCTGATCCATGAGATGCAACAAATATAAAACGTCCATTCTCCAAAGCATAATCTATTGTATTGTTATTCAAGGGTACAACGGCAACACTATTGCCTCCCCAACGATTAATAGCGATAGTTGAATCAAAATAAAATCCAAGAGTAAATACCCACCTTGGTATATACCCCATATCATCATATAATAGAAATATCTCTGCTCCTTCTACCTCTGTTTGAGCTATAGAAGATGAGTGAATTGCTACTATAATTATCAATATAATTAGAAAGTGATGGAATGCTGTTAATACTGTTGAAAACCTTGTATGAGTAAAATTTGAAAATAGCGATATTCTCGGATCACGCCCAATTATTGCACTAACAATTCCTCCTAGCCAAATGATTAAACATATAAATAATAAGCAACCCAATATGTAGAAACAAAGCTCCATTGGTATAGTTAATGCAAGATTACGATAAAAATACACTATAAATGTTTGTATACTAAAACAAATAAAAAAGATTATAAAACTACAGAATAGCAGAAAGTTTATAGCTAATGCTTGTAAGTAATGATAATTCTTCCTAGGTTTTCTATGTTGAATAGCATTAAATAACCAGTGAAATGGTATAAAACCAATATAATAACTAATATTTAATAATTTTTTATACATACCTTCTAACCTCTCTCATCAAAATAATAAATTTCTTTCTTCATAAAAGTATCTAATAGAAAAACATGAATCTATGATTTTTAAATAAGGCTCTACATCTTCTAAAATCTCAACTCCAATTTGCCTTTAGGTAAAAATTTTATTATTTCATATAATCAATAAAAGTATATTAGAAGTAAAATCTAATTAGTCTAGTTTTAGAATAAGCCCCTGCACTTTCCATGCTCTTTTTCGAGTTGTGATTATAATACCAACACCCTGAAAATGCTCTAAATCCATTGTTTTGGACAATGTGTTTCAGGTTTTGTAATATATTTGCTGCTATTCCTTGACAACGGTATTCTTCACAAACATACATACCTATGCTGGCAACATCTTCTATAACTCTTCCATATTGAATAACACCGAAACCAACAACCTTGTTATTATACTCAGCTATGTATATTTTTAGAAAACCAAGTCCCTTCCGAATGCTTTCAATTTCCCCGTTTAGAAAATCGCCGCTTAGTTTCAATATCTGATGATCATTATCAATGTCTGCAAGCCTTAACTGCAATACTTTCTGACGTTCTTTAATTATTTCCTTATCTGTATAAACTGCAAAATATGCTTGTTTTTCAATTCTTGCAAAACTATCAATGCAGTGACTAAGGAAAAATTCATCACCAGTTACAATCATTGCATTTGTAACTGATTCATACTTCTTGACTTTAGCAAATAGCTCTTGTGATTGATTTGCATAATGATTAAAAACATTAAACAGTGTGATTGTAGAACTTTCATGAATAGAGAAATACCCAACAATTTCATTACATAAAGTCATTTTATAATGATTGCTTTCAAGAACATGGTCTTCCCAAAAGGAATCAACCACAATGTTGTTCTTTCTTAGATAATCACTAACAATTTTATGAATTTCCTCCCACCTACACAATTTAAATTCGATTTCTGATATTCCTTCCAAATTACAACCTCCATTCTAGTACTTTTCAAATTACTTAATATATAATGTTTTCATCTAATGTCTGGTTTGCCCGACGCGTCTCTTAATCTGCAAATAATCTGTATAAACTTTTATCCCTTTGTCTTTTATATAATCCATCATTAATTTCCTCCTGGTTATTCTCTTATTTAGAGCCCATACAAATGTTATTGAACTATGCCTTTATATACAAGGAAGCCAGCAATGATGAGTACAATGCTTACAAGATATAAAGCTACAGATGTAACTTCATTTCCTAAATATTTACGTAATAATTTTGTGTTAAAAAAATCCCAAAAGAAACTATATTTTTTATATGTTATAAAACTAAGAAAGAAACCAATTAATATTAGTGTTATGCCACCTCTAACATTATCCATATTAATCCTCCTAATCTCATTTTGGTTTTATTATATATCTATTTAGATAATTATCTCATAGAAGACTTTGATTTTTACTTATTTGTCTACATTATCTGGTTAATTTATTGTTTCTGCTGCTCCTGTATCTCTTACAATATTATTGCCCTCTTTACAGGAACAATATAATTATACCTTTCCCTTAAAGAAACACATATAGGTATCATAGCCTTTATATCCAACTAAAGCAGCACTTTCACTTTCTAAGCCTTCAGGTACGAAATTGAAAATTTTTGTTAAGTTTTCATCCATCCAACTTTTGGTGCTAATATAAAACAGTTCAGCCAACACTTGTTTGTTCTTGTAAGGATCTAGAACCTTACAACCGTATATCTCACCTGAATCTTCTGTTTGCTTCATGGTAAATATACTACCTATAATTTTGTTGTTTTCTAATGCAATATGAACCTTCCACCTATCCATAACTCCATAAATACGATCTGAAAGCCAATAATAATCATGATACTGATTGTCATGAAAGTCCTTATAATCTTCCATTCGCTCTTCACTTAGAAGTTGTATGTTAAACTGAGGTTCAATCGGTACTAATGCATCTTTCGTAACTGACATTTGAATTGTATCATCAGTACATAAAAAGCCGCGAGATTTAAAAAATTCTTGTGAAAGCACATTTGGTTTTGTAGTTCCAATATAGCATTTAAAGCCCTTGAAGTTAGATTCTATATAATCCATCAACTCTGATGCAATTTTTCTGTATTTATGGGATTTATGAATATAAGGACCTTGTACATTAAGAGATTGATCATTTTCATCTACAAGTATTAAAGCCACTCCTTCAAGATTATCTTCTTCCCAAACCCCTAATAGATGACTGCTTTTATACTGCAAACATTTTGAAAGATGAGTTTCAATATCTTTTGCATCTTGATATGGAGGGGTAGTCCTTTTATTTTCATCTTGATATACATCCCAGATATACTCTGAAATAACATGAATATCATCTATCATTATTCTTTTAATCATTTACTTCCTTCCTTCCTTCCATTAATCTATTCTTACTATACCAATAATATTTTGTTGAGATTTCACAAACTAAATCACTATGTCTTATAAAATCTCTATGCTCACGACATCGATGAAACGGACCTAAAAGCTAGACCACCTTGGGAGTGCTCGCACCCGGAGAAGTGATGTAGTCTGACTTGCTCCTTGAATGTTCCCACTAAGACCCTTGAATGAACATGTTGTTATGTGTAGGACTAGTGTAAGCTACTGGGCTATCCATCATAATTTAATTTTATCATTTTAGCAACTTCATATTATACTTATAATAAATACTAGAATTCGAATGTTGATTGCCCAATGTCATTAACAAAAATATCAATCTTATCACCATTACTTAAATTTGGTTTATCCCATAACAAGTAACTTTTACTATGGTAATTTTTGTCTTTATATGTATAGGTATAGTAAACTATGAACGGTGGTTTTTTACCAAACTGTGTCCCTTTTTGTAAAGATATTCTTTCTACTGTACCAACAATTTTAGTTCCAGTTGAAATTAATTCACTATGTAACTTTGCTTGTTTATAGTTAAAAATTCTGAATACTGCTTGTATAACACAAAAAGTTGTTCCCAAAAAACAAAATATTTGTCCTAACAAAATCTGGTCTTGCACAAGTGAATGCGCTGTGGGTTTTATAATATTTGCAAAGCTTAAACAACCAAAGATAATAAATGCCAATCCTAAACACAAAAATATAAATGCTAATAAGTCACTCTTATATTTAGGCTTCTTCATAAATACACCTCTTTCTGTTATATAAATAATCTTTGCTAACTTAATAGCAATTTTTAATACTCTAAACTATATTTAATCTAGTAAAGCTTTATATTCATCTAAATCATCAAATTTATCCCCAAAACTAAAGAGTGTATCATTATTACTAACATTTTTCATGTTAATTGGTTTCCCATCATTTAGCTTACTAATAGCTATCTCAAAAAAATTATCATCGTTTAATTCTACTTCAAAATTTTGCCTGTTACTTTTTATTCTATATAAATTTGCATTAACTTTTTCATAAGTTCCTTTGTCAACCTCTCTATTATCAATCCATTCAATAAAACTATTATCTTCTTCTCGAATTTGTATTTGAATAATATGATTCCCAATCATTTCACTTTGATAAAATCCTTTTAAATGTGGATCTTCCTTAGATAACAATTTCCACAATATCAAAATAATTACCATAAATAAAATAAGAAATTTTAACCTTTTCACAACTTTCCCCCTTGATTTTTCCTTGAATACTGCTACTGCTATATCGCAACATTTTTCAAAATATCCATATGCAGTTCCTCAATATATGTCTCTCTTTTCAACCTTTTTTCAACAAGACTGTAAAAACTTGAACGCTAGCACGAACGATCATGCTTTGTTAGAGGATACCTTGACCACTTAAATCTTATGTTACTCATCAAAAATATATTATTAAAGATATTTCTTAAACCAATCTACTGTCAAATTAACCAATGTATCAAGATGATTAAGAAAACTATGGTCTGCTCCATTAATAACTTCTATTTGAGAATCTATTGAGAGTAAATCAATTGCTTCTTTTGATCTTTCATAAAGTAAAATTTCTTCTTCATCATTATCTCCATGAATTAGTAATACTGGACATTTGACTTTTCTCAATAATTCATTTTGATTAATTAGTTCAAATCCTTCTAATATTTTTCTATCTATTATTATCGTCTCTCTTTCTTCTCCAGAAATATTTTCTGTTATATATCCTTTGTCCTTCAATTCTTCCATTTGTTCTTTTGTAAAAAACTCATTCCAGTTATATTTCATAGAACCAGTTAAAGCTCCTGATAAAACCATTGTTATTATTTCAGGAGTATAGCTTTTCAAGCAAATTAGAGTTCCAAGACTGTATCCATATAATGCAATTTTTTCATACCCTTTTGATTTTATATATAAAATAGCAGATTTTAAATCATCTACTTCTTTTTCAATAGTCAAACTATCATTATCACTTTCTCCACAACCACTAAAGTCAAAAGCTAAAGCACTAAAACCACATTCGTTAAAAGCTATGGCAAGCTTTTCAAAACGCCCTCTTGAATACTTATTCGACATAAATCCATGGCACATTATGATTATATGTTTTGAATTGGATTGATATAGATTTCCAACTAATTTTAAGTTTCTTGAATTTCTAAATACTACTTGTTCCATGCTTTTTCCTCCTGAAAATCTGTTCTGATATTAAGGTGTCTTGTAATGTTCCTGCTTACTGATGTCCCTAAGCTTTAAGCTCTCAATTATTACTTACTAAAAAATACATAGTTTCAATTCTTGTCCCAAGTATTTAGAGCATACTACTAAACCCCATTTTTTGGCACTATACTATATGAATAATTTCTTTACTAAACTCTTCTACAATCGAACCATCATCAATTTCAAATACCTTACACGATATAAACCCATTTTTCACCAATATCTGTTTCGATGCTAAATTATTAGGATCTGTTATTGCAATCACTTTTTTTATCGTCTTTATCTTTTCAGCCTTTTTAAGTAACTCATATATAATTTTGCTTCCGTATCCTTGGCCCCAGTACTCTGGGAGTATCATATATTCAATTTCTGATTCTGTTAACTCGTTATTTATTGTTATCGAACCTAATCCAATAAAAATGTTTTTATTCTTATTAAAAACCTTGAAATATCCAAAGTCTTCATGCTTCACATTGTTTTTCAATATTCCTTTATAAGTTAAATTTGCTTCCTCTAATGAAAATACCCTTCCATAATTCATCACCATTACTTTTTCATTTAAAACTAACTGTAAATAATATTCAAAATCAGCTTCAGAAAGATACTTTTCAAAGTATATCCCATTATGCATTTTCTCTCCCCCTTTGCCTATGAAAAATCGTCTATCAATTATACTTAATAAGTTTTAAATCAACAATTTAATTTTTACTAACTTTTGGATATCAATTAATGTTCCGTATTTGCGATATCCCTGAACGGGACCAATGCATTACCCCATATTGGGGCTCTGCTCCAGGTGAAGGGATATGGTGCACAATGCCCTAAGATTACGCCCGAGTGCACCCTTGCGCAAATATATTGTTAGGTGAAGTGTCTCTACTGTTTCACATGTGAAGCATATCATTTAATAATTAGTTTTCTAGCATCTTGTGCTTGTACAACTTTAAATCCTATGTTTTCATATAGCTTTAGTGCTTTTTCATTACTAGCTAATGTATTCAAATTCACACTTGTTGGATTCTGTTCTAAACCTCTATTTATTGTAAATTCTAAAATTTTCTTACCATAACCTTTGCCTTGGTACCTGATACTAACAAATAATAAATCAATCTCAGCATTTTTAACCATTGAGGCTCCTACAATTTCATTGTTTTCAAAAAATAGATAAATATTGTCTTTTTCTTGAAGTGTTGCTCTTCTATTATTTTCAATCGCCTCTTTACTCGCACTTAGATACCAATTATATGGTTTAATATCATTTTCCCTTCTTAATACTGAGAAGGATTCACTTTCAAGCCTTATCTTATCCTCGTAATACTTGTCTTCATATTTTACTGCACGAATATCAGGTTCATTAAATCCATCTCCCTTATATTCAAAACGATATACAGAATACCAATATTCAAATCCAATTTCATCAAATAACTGTTGCCAATTTATGTTATCTTTCACATGAAAAACTTTAATAGAATTTATAGATCTCTCTGTAAAAAGTTTTTTAGCTCCTTCCCATAGTTTTAAGCCCACAGGTCTTATTAGTTCATTAGATATAACGCCCATTTCCATATAGCAATAACTACCATCCAAAACTAAATGCATAAACCCTTGAATTCCATTATTATCATATACCAAGATTTTAGATGCAGATTTTAAAGCTTCAATTTCTTCAGGCATTGCCTTGTATTCTAATGTATATATCCTAATTATTTCATCAATCTCAGATTGTTCGTAATCTCTAATCATACTTATTCCCCTTTTTCTTTAATTAACTTTAATTTGAATAATGTATAGCAAGTTTCCTACCAATCACTACCATATACTATTCAACAAAACTTTCCAAATTCCTTCTTTTTTTAGCCAATATTTTTAAATAACTTATTTCCTTATTAAAATAAAAAAGAAGCTATCAATTTTAGCTTCCTTAGTCCCTATTATTGTTAATTATTTATCCTCTATTTCACTTGCACCATCTATAATTTTAACGCAATTATTTTTTAAACTAGGAATATCATACTTAACGGCTTCCCAAACTACCATCTTATCGATATTACCATATTTATGGGCCATTATATTTCTCATCCCTTTGATATTTCTCCAAGGGATATTGTTATGAACATCCATAAACTCCTCACTTAACGAACCAGTTAATTCACCAATTTGAAGAATACACATTGAAACTGCATTTCTGTAAATATTATTAAGTTTAAATTTATCAAGGTCATCCCCAAAATATTTTACAGTCTCATTTATCTCATTACAATATTCTATTATTCTCTTTATTATATTTATGTCCCTATTTCTAATGTCCATAGACAACTATCTCCTCCTTGCTAATTAGTTCAAGGAAACTACTATCAAGGCTATCGGTTGTTACAACATCAACTTTCTTATTTAAGGCATCTTCTAACTCCAAATAAAATCCAGATAACTGAAATAAGCCTTTAATTTCACCCCTATCAATTCTCAAATCAATATCGCTCTTAGGACTAGCATCTCCTCTAGCATAAGAACCAAATAAATATACTCTTTCAACGCCATATTCAATTGCAAGCTTATTCACCACTTTTTTTATATCTTCAATCTCTAATACTCTGTTTCCCATAATATCACTCCAATATTGATATTAGTTTCTTTATCTTAATTATACCAAAGATATTAAAGAATAAACACTATTTCCATTACTTAATCTTCCTACTTCCAGGCTTTACTATAGGTAATCCTTCTTTGCATAGTTGGCAATCTTCTACATCATAGGTTTTTATTTCTAACTTAGTCCCACCATATATAGGATATTTAATATCTCCATTGGATCTATTTGCTAGACATGCTATACCTACTACTATTCCACCATATTCTTCTACTACTCTAATAGCTTCATATGCAGATTTGCCTGTGGTTACCACATCTTCAGCAATAAGTACCTTTTGCCCTTTTTCTATATGGAAACCTCTTTTTATTTTCATTTCCCCTTCTTCTCTTTCAGTGAAGATAGCAGGCTTTCCTAGCTGACGACCTAGTTCATATGCTACAATAATTCCACCCATTGCTGGTCCTACAACAATGTCAATATCAACATCCTTAAGCTTTTCTACTACAATAGATAAGGCTTTTGCAGCCTTGTCTGGATATTGTAATAGCTTTGCACATTGTACATATCTATCACTATGTTTTCCTGATGATAATAAGAAATGTCCTTCCAGCAATGCATTAGATTCCTTCAATAATTCAATTATCATTTTAAAACCTCCCTATTATTCCCCTAATTTCCTCCAGTGACTTAACTCCTTCTTTTTCCATAAACTTCTCTATTCCTTCAATGATATCTATAGAAATAGTTGGGTTCACGAAGTTTGCACTACCTACTTGGATGGCCGTTGCTCCTGCCATAATGAACTCTATGGCATCTTCTGCAGTCATAATTCCACCTAATCCAATTATTGGTACATTCACCACTTGGTTTACTTCATATACCATTCTGAGGGCTATTGGTTTAATACATGGACCTGATAATCCTGCTGTAATATTATTAAATATAGGTTTTCTTTTGTAAATATCAATTGCTAAGGCATTAAAAGTATTTATAAGAGAAAGTCCATCAGCACCTGCTTCTACACATGCATAGGCCATATCCTTAATATTCTCTGCATTGGGGGATAGCTTTACTATCATTGGTTTCTTTGATATCTTTTTAGCTTCCTTTACCACTTGTGATGCAGTATCGCATTTTATACCAAAGGCCATGCCACCTTCTTTCACATTAGGGCAGGAAATATTTAGTTCAATCATATGGACTGATGTTTCATTTAATAGTTCTATTCCCTGCAAATAATCATCTAGAGTGCTTCCTCCTAGATTAGCCAATATTACAGTGTCTTTTGATTCCATAAATGGAAGTTCATCTTTTATAAATCCACTTACCCCAGGGTTTTGCAAACCTATACTATTCATCAAACCTGATGCTGTCTCATATATTCTAATTCCTTTATTTCCATCTCTTTTATTCAAGGTAAGACCCTTAGTAGAAATACCACCTAGTTTTTCTATGGCATAGTATTCTTCAAATTCCCTTCCAAATCCAAAGGTTCCCGAAGCAGCTATGACAGGATTTTTAAATTCTATACCACAGATATTTACCTTAGTCATGTAATACTACCTCCTCACCTTTGAATACTGGTCCTTCTTTGCATACTCTTTCCATACCTCTTGTGGTCTCTACAGTACACCCAAGGCATGCACCTATTCCACAAGCCATACGATTTTCCATAGAAACATATACAGGTACTTTTCCCTTACACATCTTCATCACAACTTCCATCATGGGAGTTGGTCCACAGGTATAGACTACATCATATTTACTAGGATCAAATAATTCAGTTACAAAACCTTTATGTCCTGTAGAACCATCCTCTGTAGCAATAAAAGTATTCTTTACATAAGGTCTTATTTGATCTAAGAAATATGCATTACTCCTAAATCCACTGAAAATATCAATTTCTGCAAAAAGATTTTTTGCTAAATATAACATAGGAGCAATACCTACTCCTCCAGTAATTAGGGCAATTTTCCCTTCTTCTTTTATGTTAAAGCCATTTCCTAATGGCCCTAGTATACTTAATTTATCTCCCTTTTTAAGCTTAGATATTATATGAGTTCCCTTGCCCCTGACCTCATACAATAATTTAATTCTTCCATTCTCTAGGTCAGCGATACTTATTGGTCTAGGCAAAAATGGATCTAATCCATTCCATCCTCTTACCATATAGAATTGTCCTGGCTTTCCTTCAAAATCTCCTTCTAGGATTATTTCATATATATTTGGGCTGATTTCAGTATTTGAGTAAATAATACCATCCTTATATGTCTCTGCCATATCCTATGTCCTCCCTCATATTAAGCACTGCCTCTCTTGTATATCTTTCAAAGTTTTCTACTCCATCTTCATGTTTTTTGTAAGCAGTGATTATACCCCTTGAGGAATTTACAACTCCACCATTTCCTTCATTTAGATAAAGCTTTACATCTTCACCCTTAGCACCTTGTGCTCCATATCCTGGTATCAAGAAAAACATATTTTTATATCTGTCTCTAATTGATTTTGCCTCATCTACATGAGTGCCTCCTACTACTCCACCAATAAGACTATATCCAGATTCACCAATGTACTTTCTTCCCAATTCTTCCATCTTATCTCCTACATGATAATATAGGCTTTTTCCATTGACATCTAGATACTCAATGTCCCTTGCTCCCGGATTAGAAGTTCTAAGAAGTACAAATATACCTTTATTACCTTCGTCAAGGTATTTGAAATATGGAGTAATACTGTCGAATCCCATATAAGGATTAAGAGTAATAAAATCAGTTTCAAAATCCCCTTCAAAATGTGCTTTCCCATACATATCTGCTGTAGATGCAATATCCCCTCGCTTTATATCCCCAATGGATAGTGCCTTTATGCTCTTCAAATATTCTAATGTCCTTTTATAGGCTAGAAGTCCTTTTATTCCATAGGCTTCATAAAAAGCAATCTGTGGTTTGTAAATTGTAGTAATATCCTCTGTGCAATCTATTATTCTCTTATTGAATTGAAAGATTATCTCATCTATATCTTGATACCTTTCTTTCATTTCATTTGGGATATAATCCAGATGAGAGTCTAGCCCCACACAGATATTGCCCTTATTTTGGACTTCCTTGTACAGTCTATCTATTATCATTTACTTACCCCCTATGAATTTTTTATTGATGTACTTGATTTCTCCATCCTTCAAAGTCATAACTACTTCTCCATAGAATTTCATCCCATTAAATGGAGTATTTTTTCCTTTGGATAGAAACTTGTTTCCATCTATGGTTATTTCCTTATTCAAATCTACAAGAACTATATCTCCATAATAGCCTTTTTCTATCTTACCTTTTTTTACTCCCATTATCTTCCCTGCATTAGCCGACATGATTTTGGAGAGTTTGCTCAAGTCTATCCTGCCACCCCTAACTAATCTTGTATAAGAAACTGGAAATGCTGTTTCTATACCAGATAAACCTGGAGCACCATTTTCCTTATCTTCTATGCTATGTGGTGCATGATCTGTAGCTATAGTATCTACTGTACCATCTATTATACCCTTAATAATCCCCTCTACATCAGTCTTTGTCCTAATTGGTGGATTTACCTTGTAATCATTATCCCAAAGGGCAATATGATGGGGAGTCACCTCACAGGTAAGATTAACTCCCTCTAACTTTGCTCTCCTTATCTCTTCAATAGCCTCTATTGTACTAACATGAGACAAATGAAGTCTTGCTCCAGTTACTTTAGATAAATAAATATCCCTTATGGTAATAATATTTTCAGATATCCTATAATCAATTGGAGTCAAATCATCATCCTCAGCATGGGTCATGATGATTAATCCTTTTTCCTTAGCTATAACCATAGCATTGTACATTGTTATATTGGATTTTACACCTTTTCCATCATCAGATATAAACTTTACTTTATTATCTAAGCTATCTAAATGTTCTAAGGTCTGACCATCAAAATCCTTAGTAATAGATACGGTCTGATGAACATCAACTAAATCAAGATCTCTTGCCCTATTCAACACATAATCCACGGTCTCCATTGAACTACAAATAGGATTCGTATTCCCCATTAAATTAACTAAGGTATATCCTCCCTTCAATGCTGCTAATCCACCAGTATATAAATCTTCTTTATGAGTGTAACCTGGTTCTCTAAAATGTACATGTAGATCGATGAAGGAAGGCATAAGAACTAAGCCTTCTCCATTTATAGTTTTACAATTAACTTCTAGATTTTCTCCAAAATCTTCTATTAATCCATCCTTTACATATACATCACCAATGAAATCCTTAGATTCATCTACTATTCTTGCACTCTTTATGAGAATATCCATTTTATCCCTCCCAGGAATATATCTGATTACAGTATTCGCATTTATATCTTCCTTTGTTCTCATCAATTAACTTAAATCTATGAACAATTCCTCTTTCACTTGATGTAACGCATCTTGGGTTTTTACATTCTATAATACCTTCCACTCTATCAGGTAGAGATAAATTTATCTTTTCAGTTATTACTTCATTTTCTATTACATTTATTGTAATGTTAGCATCCATAAATCCTAGCATGGTCAAATCAATATCAATCTCATTTTCAATCTTTATGATATCCTTTCTACCAAGTTTCTCACTAACAGCGTTCATTATTAAAGCTACTGTAAAATCAGCCTTATTAAGCTTCAAATACTCAAATATTTTTATACCATAACCGGGTTTTATATGGTCAATTACTATTCCCTTTGTTATACTATTTATATTTAACATTATTTCACCCCCAACAATTTACAAATCAATGCCATTCTTACGAACATACCATATTTCGCTTGCTTGAAATACCAGGCTCTTGGGTCATTGTCAACTTCCATACTAATTTCGTTGACCCTTGGTAGGGGATGAAGTATTATTAATTCTTCTTTTGCAGATTTTAGCTTGTCATTATTTAGTATATAGCTATCCTTTAATCTGATATAATCTGCCTCATTGAAGAAGCGCTCTTTTTGTACTCTGGTCATATATAATATATCTAACTGGTCCATGACTTCTTCTAGTCTTTCTACTTCAACATATTCTATAGACTTCTTATCTAAAATCTCAGATTTAATGTATTCAGGTATTTGTAATTCTTGTGGGGATATAAGTATAAATTTGATGTTTGCATATCTTGACATTGCTTTTACTAAGGAATGAACCGTACGGCCAAATTTTAGGTCTCCGCATAGTCCTATGGTTAAATTGGCTATTTCCCCTTTTGCAACTTTAATAGTTAAAAGGTCTGTTAATGTTTGAGTTGGATGTTGATGTCCACCATCTCCTGCATTTATTAGGGGAACATCACAATAAAGTGAACTGTATTTTGGTGCACCTTCTTTTGGATGACGCATTGTAATTATATCTGTATATGCTGCAACTGTTCTAATAGTATCTGCTAAATTCTCTCCCTTTGTGACTGAACTGGAACTTGGCTCAGAGAAACCAACTATTTTACCACCTAGTCTTAGCATAGCAGACTCAAAGCTTAATCTAGTTCTAGTACTAGGTTCAAAGAATAAAGTACCCAAAAGTTTACCATCGCATAGGTGAATAAAATCTTCTGGTTTTTCCATAATATTCTCTGCTAATTCAAAAATCTGGTCTAGCTCCTCTACGGTAAAGTCTTGCGAATCAATTAAATGTCTTCCTTTCAACATACTTTCCCTCCTTTAGTTATATATTCCCTCAAAGGATTTGTGTATAAAAAAAGCCTTCCATAAAGGAAGGCATAGTTATACAAAGCACATTATTTACGCTCTCCTTCCTAACCTCACAGGATTAGATTAAAGGTATATATTTATATAATAATACCATAAAGGAAATAAAAAGTCTAATAATTATTTTATAAAACCCTAACTAAATTCTAGCTAGGGTTTCATATGATACTACTTCATTTGTTGTGGGCTATTTATAGCACTGCTTAAAGTAGTTTTTATTTGATTTACATCATTTTTATTAGCTGGAGGAGCAGGTACATAATAACCCTTTTGCTCTGCTATTTGATATAATTGATATTGCATTTGTTCTGCTTCATTTCTTAATGTTTGTAGAGTTGATCTTAGTTGTTGATTTGAGCACTCCATAATTGCTGTTGTATAACAATTTATACTAGCTTTAGCTCCACCTAAAATATCGTTTACTATATCTCTTTCTTGCATCTGTTTAACCTCCTATAGTGAATTTATTAGATTTGTAGCAGTCGTTTTCGCATCTGTACTTGATTGTTGCAACATTTGTTTTAATTGGGGATCTTGAACTTGGTTTGCATAGTCTGCAAATTTGCAACTCATAGTCAAATGTTCTCCTGCTATTTCCTTTACTGAATTAAGTTCTTGTTGAGTTATAGTATTTAAATTAACAGTGTTTTTAAGTGCCATTAATAAGCTCCTTTCAAAATATTATTTTTATCCTTAATATTATGTGTCGAAAAATCTATATTATCCTTCCAAAAAATGTTTAAATATTAATTAGCAAATTGGAAAAACTAACATTAGGAGGTGGAAAAATGGGGAAAATTTTTGGCACTGTAAATGAACCTGAATTCAATATATATTATAGAACTGAAGATCTAGGAAATACAGATTTTCCACAACATGAAAATCTTGATGTTCGAAAGCCTGACGCTTTTGTAGGTTTATCTAATAATATATTTTTAAATCCAATTATGCCTTTAATTAATGCTGATAATAATGATGATGATTTAGATTGGTATGAATAAAACATAAATAATTTATCAATAAAAAGGTTGACAAATTATAAAATTCGTATTAAGATACTCTTTAAACACAAACTGAATATAACTCTTATCAAGAGTGGTGGAGGGAATGGCCCGATGAAACCCAGCAACCTATATTATTATAAGGTGCTAAATCCAGCGGTATTTATACCGAGAGATGAGAGAGGAAATTTTAAACCTCTTTTTTCTAAAGAGGTTTGTTTTTATTTTAAGGAGGAATTAAAATTATGATTGTAATCGAAAATCTATCAAAATCTTTCATAAATGGTAAAGAAAAATTAGTCGCTGTAAGAAATATTGACTTGAAAGTAAATAAGGGAGAAATATTTGGAATTATTGGTTTAAGTGGTGCAGGCAAATCCACTTTAATCAGATGTATAAATAGACTAGAAGAACCTACAGAAGGAAAGATTATCATTGATGGTGTAGATATAACTAAGCTTAGCAAAGAAGATTTGAGGAAAGAAAGAAAAGATATTGGAATGATATTCCAACATTTTAACTTATTATCACAAAAAACCGTATATGAAAATATTGCCTTTCCCTTACAGTTGGAAAATATGGATAATAAAGAAATTTTCAAAAGAGTTGATGAGCTTTTAGAATATGTGGATCTAAAAGATAAGAAACATAATTATCCTAGTCAACTGAGTGGTGGGCAAAAGCAAAGAGTAGCCATAGCTAGGGCCATAGCCAACAATCCAAAAGTCCTCCTCAGTGATGAAGGAACTTCTGCCTTAGATCCTAAAACTACAAAATCTATTCTTGCTTTACTAAATAGGATTAGAAAGGAATTAAATATTACTATAATAATGATTACCCATCAAATGGAAGTAGTAAAAGAAATATGCGATAGGGTAGCCATTATGGAAGATGGAAATGTAATAGAAGAAAACACTGTAGAAAATCTTTTTAGTGAACCTAAAACTAAAACTGCACAATCCTTTATAAATTCAATGCAAAACAATATCCAAGAAGAAATCATAAACATAGAGGATTTTGCTGGAAAGATTATTAGACTTAGTTTCCTTGGAGATAGTGCTAAAAAACCAATAGTTTCTAAAGTTATTAGAAATTTTGATATAGATGTAAATATATTATCAGGTAATATCAACAAACTACAAGAATCTAGTGTAGGACATCTAATACTTGAATTAATTGGTGAAGATGAAGAAATAAATAAGGCTCTTTCATTTTTAAAAAATGAAAATGTCCATGTGGAGGTGATGTAATGGCTGAATTAGTTATACCTTCTTTACTTGAGACTTTGTATATGGTATTTTTCTCAACAATATTTTCTTTGTTAATAGGATTTCCTTTAGGTATTCTATTGGTTATCACAGATAAGGATAATATCTGTGAAAGACCTTTATTCAACAAAATATTAGGTAGTATTATAAATGTACTAAGATCCTTTCCTTTTATAATATTGATGATCTTATTATTTCCACTATCTAGATTGTTAATAGGGAAAACCATCGGTACAACCGCCACAATAGTTCCTTTATCCATAGCAGCAGCTCCTTTTGTTGCTAGGATAATTGAAGGAAGTTTGAGAGAAGTCAATAAGGGTGTAATCGAATCTAGCCTTGCTATGGGAGCTACAGTATCTCAAATAATTAAAAAAGTTCTTATCCCGGAATCACTTCCATCCATAATCTTAGGGATAACCTTAACCATAATTAATATTATTGGATACTCAGCAATGGCTGGTGCAATTGGAGGAGGTGGTCTAGGGGATCTAGCTATTCGCTATGGATACTATGGCTTTCAAACAGATGTAATGATAGTAGCTGTTTTGCTTATAGTGATTTTAGTTCAAGGAGTACAATTTTTAGGTAATTATATTTCTTTAAAAATAAATAAAAAATAACAAAAAAATAAATTGGGGGAATTAAATTGAAAAAAGTATTATCTGTATTATCAATATTCGTATTATCTCTAGTACTATTAACAGGATGCACTCAAAAAAAATCAGGGTCTAATGAAATAACAATTGGTGTATCACCAGAGCCTCACGCAAAGCTTGTTAATTTAGTAATAGAGGATTTGAAAAAAGAAGGTATAGAAGTTAAAGTAATTGAATTCACAGACTATGTAAAACCAAATATAGCTTTAAGTGATGGAGAATTGGATGCTAACTTCTTCCAACATGAACCATATTTCAATGAATTCAAAGCTAGTAAAAACTTAGATTTAGTATCCTTAGGAAAGGTTCATGTAGAGCCAATGGCATTATACTCAAATATTTCTAAGTCTCTTGATGATTTAAAAGATGGGGCTGAAATAGCCATCCCAAATGATACTGTTAATGGAGGCAGAGCCTTACTTCTATTAGAAGCAAATGGATTAATTAAATTGAAAGATGATGCTGGGATTGAAGCTACTGAAAAAGATATAGTCAAAAATCCGAAAAACTTCAAATTTACAGCAGTCGAAGCTGCTGGATTACCAAGAGTTTTAGATAGTATCGATGGTGCAGTAATCAACGGTAACTATGCTCTTGAAGCAGGACTTAATCCAGTAAGAGATGGATTGCTAGTGGAAGGAAAAGACTCTCCTTATGCCAACCTTATAGCTGTAAGAACTGGAGAAGAAAAAGAAGATAAATTTGTTAAACTACTAAAAGCATTACAATCTGATAAGGTAAAAAAATATATCGAAGATAATTATGATGGTGGAGTAGTACCAGCATTCTAAGATTAAAGATAAAAAAAGATTCTCTATCCTTTTGGGTAAAGAATCTTTTTTTATCTTTAATCCTTGTATACTTAATATTATTTATATTCAGAGAATGTAATCTTCCACCTTTTTTCCCTTATATTATAAGTGTATTATGTTTTCAATATATTCTTTTGCTTCGTTAAATGACTTGTCACTAAACTTTTCATATCTTTTATGAACTTCTAAAATCTCTTTTACTATATCATTAATTAAATCTTTGTTTTCCCAATCTTTTATAGCTTCAATTACCTTTTCAAGGCATCCACTTTTATAACTTATTTGCCCTAATACATGTATTAACATATCTCTAACTCTTCGATTTGTTTCATTCCGTGCATCAAAAAGTATAGGTAAAACTTCTTCTGGGTGAGTTCTTCCTCTAAGCTCAATTCCATGTATTACCTGTCTGCGTACTTCAGGGTCTTCATGATTATAAAACTTTGCTGCAAATTCTAATGTAGGTTTAGGGTTTTTATTACCCATTTGCTTTAACGCTCCAATCACAGCATTTCTTACTGAATGATGTACATCATCTAATGATTTTTCAAGCAGTTGGGAAACTTTGTAGGCATCAATTTTACCTATTTCACCTAATGAATAAGCAACAGTTTGTCTGATATATTCATTTTCATCTTTAAAAAGTATATCTAATGTATTTAATATTTCTTCCCTTAAAGCTTCATTGTTTTTATATAGCTTTCCAGTGGCTAAATAAACTATCTTTCTAATGTATGTATCTTTATCTGCTGAAAACATAACTATATTCTCATAACTACCATTTTGATAATCATCAAATATTAAGCTTTCAATATGTTCCGAAATTCTTTTTCTCTCTTCTTTTGAATTATCATAAAAGCTCATATTATCTTCCTCTCACGCTCTTTTCAATTTGTTTTTTGCAATACTTATCATTATTATTGCTTAGTCTACAAATCTCTTCAATTCATCTAATTCAAATGTCCATTCAGGGGTCACTAACTTTTCCTTGCCTTTCAATGAATACCACGGACTTATAGTATCATCCATAGGATTAATAAGTATTTGAGTTTGTTGAGCTGGCATATAGGATTGAGCTAGAATAAACACTTTTTCATTATCATCATCTACAGCCATATCTACAACAATAACTGCATGTCCTGGACTTCCTCCTATTATAAATACATCTCCGATTTCCATATCTTCTATATCAACTGATTCTAATTCTTTCTCTAAGGACAATGTACTGGCATAAGACATTACCATAATCATGTATTTTCTAAAATCCTCATATGTATTCGATGGTTCCGTAGCTTTATAATAACTAACATTATTACCTTCAACTTTTATTCTATATCCTGCCATCCACTTCTCATACTCTGCTGTAAAGCCTGATACAAAATCAAAGCTAATATCTTCATATTTACCTATTGAGTAAAGATATTCTGCCCTTAAAAGCATAACAGCATCAGCACATTGATGCAAATCTCTGTCACCAATATCAACATCAATTACACTATCATAAACGCCTTTTTTAGTTTTCTCCCTACCATCATAGTATAAAACTTTTTCGCCATAGGGTTTAAGTTTCTGATTTCTTAAGAATTCACCAAAGCTGTCCTTGTCTACCTCTACTCTACTATAGCCTTCCAATGTTAAGTACCTTTCTTCAATAGTTTGGCCTTCTGTGTTAATGTAGCTAGCCTCTTTATTGCCTTTTCCTTCTATAGGAAGATCTATAGATGATTGAGATTCAACATCACCTTTCATTGCTTTGCAACTTGTCATTAGCATTGACACAATAATAAGCAAGAGTATCCACTTTGATTTATTCATTCCCTATCCCCCCTTCTTAAGGTATCATTATCCTAGTCCTTAATAAGTTACAAGGTGTTTTTGATTTTATTTTAATGTCTAATTCTATATCCTTATTGCTAATACTTATAACTAAAAGTTCATTGGGATTCAATATTATTTCCTTATCATCAGCTATGAAAGAAATGCTCATTTCATGAGAATAAAAAATTTCGAACTCTTCTTGATAATTCACATTAGTAGGTAGGATTTTTATGATAGATTCTTCTTTTACCCTTTCATTTATCAAATATCCTTTGGCTCCATTTGCTAACATCAAATTAAAATCTATGACTTTCCCAATACTATATGTACTCATTTCACCATCAAATTCATATATTTCATAGGGTTTTAGTTCTATATACTTTTGTAAATCATGAGTTAATCTTAGTTCCTTATTTAAAGGAGTAATAAATCTATTTACTTCTTTTAATTTAGTGAATTCTGATTCCTCTAATTCTACAGTAGCAGAACTTATCCTACACTTAAAGTCCATTGACTTATAGTTAGAATCCTTTGGATAAATAAACATCTCAGTAGTTTTTCCACCTGACCATTCAGATGTAATAAATTCATCTTCCTTGATTATTATCATTTCAGTAAATCCCACACTTTCCTATTAAATTATTTGATTTTTAATCCTAACTTTTATCTTCAAAACATGTTCTAATAAATACTAGTATTTTGTTTATACTATTACAATTGGAGGTGTTTTTATGATAATTTTAAAACCAACCATTGCTTTTTTATTATTGTTACTCTTGGCTCGCTTACTGGGAAAAAAGCAAATGAGTCAGATGACTTTCTTTAATTATGTAACAGGTATAACCATTGGCTCTCTTGCTGCAAATATAATTAGTTTTGATGATAAGACTATATGGGATGAAATAGTAGGACTAATATGGTGGTGCTTATTAACTGCCTTACTAGCCTATATTACTCTCAAATCCTCAAAACTAAGAAGGATAATCGATGGCCAACCTGCTATACTAGTCAAAAATGGTAAAATGGAAGAAAAGGAATTGAAATCTTCAAGAATTAATTTAGAAGAATTATCTATGATGCTTAGAGAGCAAGGTATATTTTCCATTAAGGATGTTGACTATGCCATATTAGAGCCCAATGGAAAACTAAGTATCTTGAAAGTCCAAGAGGAAATAAATGTTACTAGAAAAGATATGAAAATCCCCACTACTAAACCTAAATACTTACCTGCTGAGATAATTATAGATAGTAGAATAATTCATAAAAACCTAATTAGCTATAATTTAGATATACAGTGGTTGGAAAATGAGCTTAAATATCAGCGGATAAATAGTATTGATGATGTTTTTTATGCTGAAATTCAAAGTGATGGTTCTTTGTATATACTTCTTAAGCAAAAATAATTGTGTTTGTAAAATCCAGCTTAATCAATTAGCTTCCTCTAAATATTCCTCTGCTCTCCTTGTTGCATTTTCATATATCTCAACAGGATAGCCAAGATATTTTAATATTGCTATGGCATTTCTAGTTGAACATGGACCTTCTCTGAGAATATAATCAAACTTTATATCATTAGTTTCAATAGTTTCTTTAAAATGATAATTATTAAATCCATCATTAACTAAATTTGTAAGCTCTAAATCATGAGTTGCAGCTAAAACACAGCAATTTCTTTCAATCATATAATTTAATGATTCCCTTGCTGCACTAATTCTCTCTGCTGTATTAGTACCTCTAAATATTTCATCCAAGATGCATAGAACAGGTTGTTCTGGATGAAGTATATCTATTATTCTTTTTAGAGATTTTGCTTCAGCCATAAAATAGCTATCTCCATGGACAATACTATCTGTAGTGCCAATTGAGGTTAATAATTTAAAATAAGATGACTTATAGCTCTTAGCCAATACTAAGTTTAATGTTTGAGCAAAGATAGAATTGATACCTATAGTTCTTAAAAATGTGGATTTCCCTGAAGCATTAGAACCAGTGACCAAGGCTCCCTTATTATCAAATTCAATGGAATAAGATATTGGATTCTCTAATAGAGGATGATAAATATCCCCTGTCT
The DNA here is from genome assembly GCF_031460495.1 of Tissierella sp. NCBI lineage: Bacteria > Bacillati > Bacillota > Tissierellia > Tissierellales > Tissierellaceae > Tissierella > Tissierella sp. The sequence goes on from NZ_JAVKTS010000003.1 coordinate 176,018, forward strand.
CTAGGTAGAATTTCAAATTGTCTTCTATAAAATTTGGTTCAGTAAAATAGTCTACTCCAGCTTTATATGATGCCACAGAAATATATGCATCTATTTTTCCTATCAAAGTATATATCTTAAAGAATTCAATTTTATATTTATTAATCAGTCTTACAAGTCTATAAAATGCTTTTGGCTCCTTCAAGACAATCATATTATAATAACTTATCATAAGCTCTGCTTCAGATCCAAACTTCTCGTTGAAATTAATCTTAGCAAGATTTCGTCTTAAAGGTTTTACTTTTTTTAGCAAATCTCTTATTTCATCTTGATCTAAATCTATAGTGCTTAAGTCTAGTTTCATTATGTCTTCAGCAGTCTTAATTAATCCTCCCAAGTATCTAAAAGTATCCATTTCTTCATATACCTTTTTCTTGTTAAGTTGATATGCCAGCATATTCAACATCATAACTACCGGGAGGGATATAACTGCAAATGCTGGATTAATGAGAAATAATCCCAATACTAGGTATGGTAAATATGAAAGGAAAACATAAATAGGAAAAAGATGTATCTTTATATTCACACCATTTTTAAAATACTTGAATATACCTTTGCCTTCTTTTTTCCCTAGCAATAAAAGTAGATATTGTATTTCTTGGGAAATGTTTTTCTTTTCTAAGAAAGAATTAATTCTTTCATTTCTCTTTTTAAGTATATCACCATTAAGCATTAGTTTCCTAAGCATATCATATAAATATTGCATACCTGGTAGGGACATTGTATGGTCAATTTTGCTAAATACTGAGTCCATATTCAAATCTCTCCAAGTGATATTGTCTATACTGAAATTAGTTTTCTCTTCTTCTGATAAGTATTTATAAAGCTTTTCAATATGTACAAAGTCTCTCTTCTCAATATGTTCTTTTCCCCACTGCTCTTTAATTTTTTCTTTATTAGCCTTCATTAGTCTTATCTTCTTAAATTTCAATGATATTATTAAAAGTGGAATAGCAACTATAGTCATTATGAAAAATCTATAGTCTATCTCTATTCCTAATGCAGCTCCTCCAAAAATTGCAAAGACCAATACTGTATCAATTGCAGTTTGAATTATTCTCTTTAATCTATAATTCACTAGATCACATCCTAACCTGTTATTTAGTATCACTGATATTGTTATAAATTCTAATTAACATTATTATAACCATATAATGCCATTAAGACAAGAATTCTATAACATAAAGCAGAGGAGTCAGTTGAACTGACCCCTCTGCTTTATGTTATATTGTCCATTCCCCATGAACTATGGCTACTAAATATAGGATGCCATTTTCTTCTTCAAATACTAGCTTTAGGCTCCTCCAATCCATTCCTTCATATTGGGGATCAATTTCCTTGAAATGAAATTCTATAAACTGACTATTTGGGTAAACTTCTTTTGTATTATCTATAGTATTTCCCTGCCCTATAGCCACATTATTACCTATAATTTGTGGATTAGCAAAATCCTGATCATATATAAATCTCTTATAATAATCATCAAAATTTAATTCAATAGGATCACCAGTACCATCGTAACTTCCCCAAGTATATACTTGATTGCTTTTATCTAGACCCCTTACCTCTTCTATTGTAAATATTTTCATCCTTTCAGCATCTATATAATCATAAGGGCTAAATCTAAGTCCCCTTGTGGGATGAACATAAGATGATAGTCTTTCAGTATCTTTGGCCTTAATAGAATCCATCACATCTATAACTCTCGATAGTAAATTATCTGCTGATGGTTGATTAGAAAACTTATCTAATTCAGATTCAAGTTCCTGAATCTTACCTTCTAGCTCCGATATCTTGGCATCCTTCTCCTTTAAACTAGCATCCATACCTTCATTTACTGATTCCTTTGGACTACATCCTACTAGACTAACCATAATGATTAAAACAACAAATGCTATAAGTAGAAACCTTTTTTTCATTTTATCTCAACCTTTCATATGTATATAATTCCATTCTATTTTAATTATATACATTTATACAAAATTTTCCATAGTTATTAATCTATTACTATTCTATTTCTTCCAGTATCCTTTGCCTTATATAATCTTGTATCAGCTTGATTTACTAATCTTTCAACTGTTAAGATATCTCTTTCAATTTCAGCAGGCTCGGAAATCCCACAGCTAAAAGTAATCTTAATTTCATTGTTTTCAAAGTTAAAACTAGTTTCCCTTATTCTTTGTAGAATCCTGCCAATTATTTGTGCTGAAGATTGCTTGTTTGTATCTTTCAATAATAATACAAATTCTTCTCCCCCATATCTTCCTAATATGTCATCAGTTCGAATACTTTGAGTAAGTATTTCTGCAAATTCTTTCAATATATAATCCCCAGCTTGATGCCCGTAAGTATCATTAACATTCTTGAAAAAATCTATATCGATGATTGCTAAAGAAAACATTTGTCTGTCTATTTTATTTAATTTCACTATTTCACTTAATTTATCAAATACATACCTTCTATTATAAATATTGGTTAAAGAATCCCTCCGTGAAGTTTGCTTTAATTTTTCTTCTAAATACTTTCGCTGGGAAATATCTTGTTTTATAGCTAAAAAATTGACTATATTTCCTTCGCTATCTATTATAGGTGTAATTCTAGCTTCTTCATAGTATAAGGTTCCACCCTTACGTTTGTTAATCAATTCTCCTTCCCAAGCCTTTCCTCCAGTAATGTTCTTCCACAAATCTGCAAACACAGGGTCAGGTGTTAATCCGCTTTTTAGGATTCTTGGATTCTTTCCTATTGCTTCCTCCAGTGAATAACCTGAGATCTTCTCAAAAGCAGGATTACCATATTGGATATTGCCATCCTTATCTGTCATAATAACTGTTACTGATGCCTGTTCAATAGCTGTTGTCAGTTTTAACTTTTCCATTTCATTATTCTTACGCTCTGTAATATCAAAAATTAATCCAAACATCATGATAGGTTTTCCATTTTCATCCCACTTTATAGTTTTACCTCTATTATGTACCCAAATCCAACTTTCATCTTTATTTCTTACTCGTAAATCACAATCGTAGTATTGTGATTTACCTTCAATCTGTTCTTGTAGATACTTCTTAACCTTTTTCCTATCTCCTTCATGTACAAATTCTTTCCATGCATCCAAGGAAAAAGGAGTTAACTCATCCAATCTATAGCCAATTACACTAGCATATCTTTTGTTTATTACTACATTTCCTGTTTCTATATTCCAAATCCATATACCTATATTGGTAGCATTGATAATTGCCTCCAGAATTTTTTTGTTTTCCAGATTTAATTCACCCAAATTTGAAGTTTCATTGCACATATTATTATATTCAGAAAAATCCATGTTCTTATTTGTGCCCATAATATCTCTCCTAAAAAATAATTGATTAGAACTTTTGTAGTATATACCCATTTAATCAATTTTCAATAAATATTCAAAAAATATAGGGCAGATAGTAATCTCCCCTATATTTTCATTTCTATTATATAGTAATCACACTTATATTACTTCGAAATCAGTCCTCTCCCCGCTGCATCTTCAATCATATTCTCTACGTAATTCCATAACTCATTAGATGATTTTCTTACTGGATCAATTCTTTTGTAAATATCTGTTTTAGCTACATCAAATTTTCTCCAGGTGCCTCCATTATTATTGTAATTACTTAGCATAGGCTGAAGTCTATCCATAGCAGCTGCAAATAATGATTCTGGAGTCTCCATCTCCTCAAATTCATCCCATAAAGCTCTCAATTCTCTTCCCTTATCTTCATCTAACATTCCAAATATCTTTTCAGCAGCTATTAGCTCTCTTTCCTTTTTATCAGCATTCCCTGCTTTATCATAACAGAATGTATCTCCAGCATATATTTCAATTAAATCATGAGTTAAAAGCATCTTAATTACTTTACATACATCTACTTTTTCATTGGAATATTCAGCTAAAACCATTGCCATTACAGATATATGCCAAGAATGTTGGGCATCGTCTTCTCTTCTATCTTCACCTATTATACTAGTCTGTCTTAAAATGGATTTCATTTTATCTAATTCTACTATGAAAGCCATATCTTTTAATAATCTATTACTTACCACAAAATCATCTCCTAATTTAAGCTTATAGTCCTTGGATATTGGTTAAAGCATTTGTAATTGGTGGGACTACTTGCTTCTTTCTTGATAGTACTCCTGGTGCATTGAAGGAATTATTTACAAGAGTCTCTCCAAAGGCCTTTGCTATAAGTTCCTTATTGTGACCTACTACAATCATTTCTGAAGCCTGATCAAATATATCCGTTAGCATTAGTATAAATATAGAATATTCATCCTTTTTAGCCCTTTCCTCCATCAATTCTATCAAATCAGATTTCATATCCCTTAAACTAGCTGGATCCATGGTATATACTTGTGAAATCCCTACTTTATCTTCTCCTATGGTAAATGCCTTAAAATCTTGACTAAGTAATTCCTGTGGTGTCTTTCCAACTAAAGAAGTTCCAGCTTTAAACATTTCCATAGCAAATTTATCAACATCTAAATCTGCAATTCTTGCTAGTCTCTCCAGTACCATCTTATCTACATTGGTGGATGTAGGAGATTTAAAGAGTAGTGTATCAGAAATTATAGCTGCAGCTAGTACTCCGGCCATTTTCTTTGAAGGTCTTCTACCATTTTCAAATAATATTGAAGCGATTATGGTAGATGTGCTACCTACTGGCTCATTTCTAAAATAAATTGGATTTCCCGTAAACACATCTGCTACTCTATGATGATCAATGATTTCTAATATTTCACATTCCTCTAGACCATCGACAGATTGGCTTCTTTCATTGTGATCAACTAAAATCACCTTCTTCTTCATACTAGAAATCAGATGATACCTAGATATCAAGCCTACCACTTTATTGTTATTGTTATCATCTATTACTGGATAAGTTCTGTACCTTGTCTGAGACATTTGTACTTTCACATCATCCACTAAATCATCAAGTGCAAACATTACTAAATTGTCACGAGTCATTACATGTTTTATAGGCACAGATTGAGTTATCAATCTAGATGTTGTAAAAGTATCATGAGGTGTGGATATTATGGATATACCTTTTTCTACAGCAAGATTTATGATTTCATCATCTACCTTAATATTTCCAGTCACAATCATTAGAGAAATATCACTATTAATGGCAAGCTCTTGGGCATCTTTTCTATCTCCGCATATAACTATATCATTTTTTTCTATGTATTCTACTACAGACTTTGGCTCCATAGCTAGGACCAAGAGTTTTCCTGTAAGTGCTTTCATCTTACTTGGAATATTAATAGACTTAGCAGAAAGAGTATCTATAATATTATCTATAGAAGTACCTGATTTCCCCAAAATAGTATTATCCCACACATCTATATAAGAACCTATTATATCCGATATGGTTACAATTCCTACCAGCTGTTCGTTTTCATCTATAACTGGAAGGCTGTTTATATTATTCTTTTTCATTAACTCCAAGGCCATACGCAATGATATATCTGAACTAACAGGAGCAATTTTGTCAAAATCTAAATCCTCAACACTTAATCTTGCTGTTTCTAAAAGAATAGGAGCTTCAACTCCAAAATAGTCTAAGATAAATTTAGTTTCTCTATTTATTTCTCCAAGCCTTACAGGAATAGCATTAATATTTCCATTGGCATTTTTATATTCTGCATATGCTAAAGCTGCACATATTGAATCTGAATCAGGATTCTTATGCCCCGTTATATATATATTATCTTTCATTAACTTACCTCCTCCAAGCTTCATCTTTGGTTCTGTATATGAACTATTATACCATTAAATCCAGTAATGACATCCAAATATTATATATAATTTACCAAAAATAAGAAACCAAAGCAATACTCATATTCTTGCCTTGGTTTCGAACTTTTTATTCATTATTTTTACTCTTCCCTTTTTTCCTTTGCTTTACACTCTCCGTTAAGAGATATTCAATTTGTCCATTGATTGAACGAAAATCATCTTCTGCCCATGCAGCTAAATCTTCCCAAAGGGATGATGATAGCCTTAGCAAAACTTGTTTTTTCCCATTCTCTTTCTTTTCCAAGCATCATCCCTCCTTAGTCTTCTTAGTATATGGAGCCACTGTTGACTATAGGTTGAGCATCCTTGTTTCCACAAAGTACAACAAGGAGATTGCTAACCATAGCTGCCTTTCTTTCCTCATCTAAATGGACAATATCATTTTCATTTAATTTAGCAAGGGCCATTTCTACCATTCCTACTGCTCCTTCAACAATCATCTGTCTTGCATCTATTATTGCCGATGCCTGTTGTCTTTGAAGCATAGCAGCAGCAATCTCTGGAGCATAAGCTAAATGTGTGATTCTTGCTTCTAAAATTTCTAAACCTGCTACATCCACCCTTGATTGAATCTCAGTTTTCAACTTTTCTGCAACCTCTTGACTACTTCCCCTTAAAGATTTCTCATTATCTTCCTCAGAAACATCATATGGATAAACTCGAACAATGTCCCTAAGGGCAGAGTCTGTTTGTATAGATAAAAATTCTGTATAATTGTCTACATTAAAAACAGCTTTTGCAGTATTTACAACCTTCCAAATCACAACAATACCGATAATTATAGGATTACCTAATTGATCATTAACCTTTTGCTTATCATTATTCAATGTCATAGTTTTAAGTGAGATTTTCTTTTCAACTTTAGCTGGTAAAGTAACTTCTGTACCTCCAGATTTTTTTTGATCAACACTTAGTTTCCCTGTGGATGTTTCCTTTGATGCAGGGTTAACAGAACTAACAAAAGGGTTAACAAAGAAAAATCCTTCACCTCTAAGGGTTCCATAATATTTACCAAAAAGAGTAAGGACAAGAGCCTCGTTTGGCTTAAGTATCTTTAGTCCAGCAAATAATATAGGTCCAACAACAAGAGAATAAGCAGCTCCTATAATTATTAACAATATTCCATAACCATATCCAGTATCAGCTAAATAAATTCCATAAATAAGTGCAGCTATACCTGCAATCATCAGTATAATATTCAGCAAAAGTACAGCTAGCCCATTTGATGATTTTGGTATAATTTCTTCGTTGTGTTGTTTTGATTGATTATTATTGACCATATCGGACATTCAAAGCCCCCCTTTATTTTTTAAAGCATGATATCATTTTGATATCAATTTCATATTATAATAATATTTTCCATTTGTCAACTCTTTTTTAAATAAAAAAATCTCCCATTATATAATGAGAGATGAGAATATGAAATTAATTATTTAATTGATAATTCATTGCTTGAGAATTAAAGAGTTTATAATACAAACTATCTTTTTTCTCCATTAAATTTCCATGGCTATCATAGTCTACTACTGTACCATTTTCTATTAGTAAAATTCTATCACAAAATACAGAACTGGACATTCGATGAGAAATGTAAATAGCAGTTTTTCCTCCTACCATTGAATTGAAGTTTTCATATATATCTGCTTCTGCTAAAGGATCTAAGGCAGATGTAGGCTCATCAAGTATGACCAAGGGAGCATCTTTATAAAGAGCTCTTGCTATGGCTACTTTTTGACTTTGCCCACCTGAGAGTTCTATACCCTTTTCTTCATAGGCTTTGCCTATGAGTGAATTGATGCCCTCTGGTAATTCATCTATTTTATCTTTTAATCCTACTTCCTCTACTATTTTCATTACCCTTGGATCATTTTCAAAATCCTCATTACAAGTAATATTTTCTCCTATGGTAAAAGCTAATAGTTTATAGTCTTGGAATATAGCTGCTATTTTTTCCATATAGGATTTGTGCTCATATTTATAGATATTGTGTCCATTAATGAATATTTCACCTGAAGTAGGCTGATAAAGTCTACATAGTAACTTTATTAAGGTAGTTTTTCCAGCACCATTTAGACCAACTATGGATATCTTCTCCCCACCTTTAATTTCAAAAGAAACATTCCTTAGTACCTCAGTATCTGCCCCTGGATATTTAAATGAAATATCTTGAAAAACAATGGAATCAATCTTATCTTCCATAATTAGACTTCCGCTTTGTTCTTCAATCTCTGGCAAGGATGTAAACTCCATATAAGAATCTAAATATCCTAGCATCTGAAAAATACGGGTAATATTTTGTCCTAGATCCACAGTAGTCTGAGAAAAGCTAATGGCTGTGGATACATACATGGTGAAGGAGCCAATGCCTATAGTAGGACCAAATTTACTACTTATAACTCTTAGACCTACATATCCGTAGGCTATGGCTGCTTGTAGATCATTAATGACACCATTTAATCCTGAGAATTTACCTTGCTTTTTAGTGTAAACACTAAATTCTCTCATTATCTCTAAACTATAGTCCGCTACTCTCTGAGTTAACATAGGACTCATATCATATAAGCGAATATCCTTGTGCAACTTATCATGAAAACAAAGGCTTACATAATATCCATACTTTCTGTTAACTGGTATCAAAGATTGAAAAAATCCCTGTTGATAATTCATGAAATAACTATAAGCCCATAGTGATAAACCAATAGTTAATATTAAAAACAATACCAGAACCCAGCTCAAAGTAAATAATATTGTAATCAAACCCAAGATAGTAGATATGTTTTTTATTATACCTGCTAAGCTGGAAATTGTATTTTCAAGGGCAGATTGATTATTTATGGCAAAAACTGCTCTCTCTTTCAAATCCAAATAATAAGGATTCTCTAGATAAGAAAATTCCACATTCATGATTTTTTCCGCCATAGCCTTACTCATCTTTTCTGACATATCTATTTTCTTGATTGTCATGGTTCTCTTCATGAAATTTTCACAAAGCCCAAAGATTACATTAGATATTACTATTAATGAACCCAATAACAGAAGTTGATTATAATCTTTGCTTCCAAGTAGTTCATCTATAAGGAATTTTGGCAATATGATATTGACCATAATTCTAGCAGTGGATAAAATTGCATCTAGTATTAACAAGAGGATATAGGATGGTGATAATCTCCATGAGAGTTGCACAAATGATTTTATTTTATTATACTGTTTCAACTAACTCAGCCCCCTCTTGATAATATTTGCCTTGGATAGTAAACATTTTATAATATTCACCCTTTTTATCCATTAATTCTTCATGACTTCCGTATTCCTTTAATCCTTCTTTATCAAACAATGCAATAGCATCACAGAACTTTGTACTTGCTAATCTATGGGATATATATACAGCTGTTTTTCCTTGGGTTAAATCACTGAAATCTTCATATATTGCAGCTTCTGCCAATGCATCCAAGGCAGATGTAGGCTCATCCATGATTACCATATTACCATTCTTATATAATGCTCTTGCAATAGCAAGTTTTTGACTTTCTCCACCTGAGAATTCCGTCCCTTCTTCATCTATGACCTTTAGCATTGTTTGGGATAAGCCTTTTTTTAGAGAATTTACCTTTTCCCCTAGACCTACCTTATTTAATGCTTCTATTACTCTTGATTCATCTACATTATCAGTTTTACAGGCTATATTCTCTTTTATTGTATAGGCTAATACATTTACATCCTGAAAGAGGACAGAAAACATTGAATGTAGGTCCTTTTTCTTGAAGTCGCCAATAGGAATACCATTTATTAAAATTTCTCCTTCATCTACTTTGAATAATCCTGTCATTAACTTTATTAAAGTAGATTTCCCTGCTCCATTTACCCCTACTATTGCCAGCCTTTGTCCCTTAGGTATAGTTAAATTTAGATTTTTAAATATATACTTGTCAGTCTTAGGATATTTGAAGCTAACATTACGGAATTCAATCTCCAAAGTATCATCTTTAATAGCTTCAACATTTCCACCTTCTTGACCTAGATCCTTATCAAGGAAGAGGAATAAATCGTGGACATAGGCTCCCTCATTGTAGATAAATGAAAGATCTTCTGCCAAAGTCCTAAGTAGTATAGATAATTGAAGTATTAAGGCTAGATACATGGAAAAGTCAGCAATACTCATACCATGGACAACTTTGTAAATTAAAGTTCCATATAGAATTCCCTGGCTAATCAGTAAAGTAAATAGTCCTAAAAATCCTAATAAAAACTCTCTATTCTTAATAAGCTTATGAAATCCTATATATCCCTTAATTTCCTTCTCATAGTTTTCTAAAACTCTTTCCTTTAGATTATATAGTCGAATTTCTTTTCCAAATCCAAAATCATGAGTTGTCTCATAATAGTATCGTTTTTTTCTACTTTGATGAGCAATTTCTTTTTTCATTCCATATTCATATAAATGAACCTTTCTTTGAATCCAAAGACTTACACCAATATTTAAAAGAAGTCCCAATAAAATTAATATACTAACAGATCCTATCCAAATAGAAAGTAGTATTACGGTCAAAAATACTGCAAGCACTGAATAAAGCTTATGATATACTCCTTCTACTCCGTTATTATTACTACTGGTAGATTCTAATGCCCTATCATTTTCTTCATAAAATCCAGCATCCTCTACATATTTATAATCCATTCTTGATAATTTATAAAATATATCCTTTAAATAACCCAATCTAAGATATGAAATCTTAGTATAGCAAATTTCCTTTACATAGGTTCTTATATATCCAATAATGCCAGTTGATAGAAAATAAGCTAAAACAATATATATGATTATTTCTAATCTAGCCTCCTCACCTAGTACTAGCTCACCTATTAGCAGCTTAGGTAGGATAATAGAGAAGAAGGGATAAACTGTAGCTGTTAAAGTATAGATAGCAAAATACAAAAATAATCTTGGATTTTGATTTGATACATTTTTTAATAGCCTTTTAATTGTTTTAAACAATGGATATTTGGTTGATGCTTCCACTTAAGTCCATCTCCTCTCTATTTTCACTAGCTAGATTTGTGATAATCTCTCCCAGTTCTGCTAATTTTCTTTCATTGGGCTTATAATATATCTTTTTAGCCTTCCTTTCATCTAAAATAATTGTGATTAATTCAGATTTAAGCAATATATTAACATGATGTGATATGGTAGCAGGTGTCAAATCTAATTCATCTGATAACTCCTGAATATACATAGGTCTCTTAGCAATTCTATTTATTATATTTAATCTCGTTATATCCCCTAAAGCTTTTAAATCTGTAACTAAACCGTTACCTTGAGTTTTGTTTGTGTCTTTTAATTCACCTAATGTAAAAAAGTACATTCCTATGGAATAGGTCAATATATCGTATTTATATCTTACTGATAATCGGTTAAAAGGAAAAATAGTTAGTCTAATATTTCCTTCTACATCTTTTAGGGTTGTTAGATTTACTATTTGATCCAATATAGAGTTTAACTTTTCTAATCTTTCTATTTTATCCACATATCTTTTATAATCATCTTCAATAATAGTGTAATGTTTTTGAAAACTAGGGATCACCTCTTCAAGGAATTTTTTTATTTGTTCTACTATTTCGTATCTATTTTGGTAAAGATATATTACTCTCAATTTATTCCCATCTGATAATTTTACTTTTTCAAGAATTTCAATTGTTTGAGATAAAGATTGAATCTTAGTATCTTCATCTAAGTCTATTCCAAAATCCTCCACCATATCAAATATACATTCTCCAACTAATTCATCGACTTCTTCTTTTGACAATGATTTTTCTAATTTTTGCTCTAATAAAATTATTAGATAATAGCCTAAATCAAAATCATATTCCCCTTCATCTTCCATCTGGAAAATCTTTTCCAATCTAGGATATTTCCTGTAAATTGGAAGAACTTCTTTCAATAATACCTTCTTGTATTCCAGATATGATGCAAATAAATCCAGCATCTCTTCTTCCTTTTTGCCAAAGCTATGATAATTCTCAATAACCTTTTTTTCACTTTCCCTTAGCATTTCATATAAAAATCCCCCTGCCTCTAATGCCAAATTAGGACTATGATTAATATTGTATTTCCTACTCATTCCATCACCCCTTCATATCTTTAATTTGATTATAAAATTATATTAGATGATTGTCAACTATTATTTCCTTTCATCTAATATCTTAGATGATTATAATATTGTACAAAATGAAAACTGCCCTAAGAGAGATTATCTCTATATGGCAGTTTTATGTGTAATTATTAACTATATTGCTAATGCGCTTGCTCCATATCATCAACAATTTTCTTCAAATAATATTCTATAACATGGTTGCTAGTTCCCTTTTCTAATTTAACTACTAAGGGTCCCTTTAAGAATATTTTTTTATTCTCTACTTTGTCTTCTAGGAAAATACAATGACTACACAAAATCTTATCCTTATGTTTAATCATATTCATAGGATCATAGCCACAAATATAAAAATCACCCTTATATTTTTCAAAGGATTGATTAAAGAAATCTTCAAATTTCTTTTCTGTTTCCTTCTTATATTCTATATAATACCTTTCTAGCTCTAAGTTTTTTATATCATCTATCTTTATTGAACTATATCCTACCTTATCTGCCACCTCTTCAAATATATGCTGATGCTGGCCATGTATTTCATGTGTAAAAGATATATCTAAATCTTCCAAAAGGAGTAAAAATAAAGTTCCACTATAATAGCAGCTCCTTCTAATATCAAATATTTTGGATATATCCTTTGAAAGAATTCTTTTATATCTTTCTATTCTCTTTTCATAGACTTCTTTAGATATCTGTCTAAGAGCCTTAGCTCCACAATACTCAGCACTACCTTCAACTGTTTCAATTGCAAATTCATACTTTATAATATCTCCATAATTTTGTAACCTGAAGATTCTAAGTCCAATAATTTCTTTTAACATATCATACTTTAAATTTCTATCATTACTACTAAGAGCTTCAACCAATAGCATGTTTTCTCTATACTTAATTTCATAGTTTTTTAAGTCCATGGGATAATCTAATCCTTTTAAATCATTGGGAAAGCGTGATTCATTATTTAAAAATTGATATGAGTGAAACATTTCATGTACTATATTGGAAGCCAGTTCTTCTATATTCTCTTGACTGGTGTCCTCAATATACCAGATGGCTAATTTATCTCCATTGTAATCAATACTTGTATTACCTAAAAATCTTTCATCATGAGATATCACATCATCCTTTAAAAAGACCTTTGATTTATTATAAATTGCAAACTCTGTTCTAGAAAATCCTGACCATATATCATTGAAATTTACCTTATCTAGTTCCACTTCTATATCACTATATAGTTTTCTCATTTCACAATCCATTTCTTTCATCCAAAATGCATCCCCTTTTCATATAGATTATTATAGTTTTGCTGTGGCTAAAATATCTAAAATCTCTTGAACTCCCTCAACTTCTCCCGTTATAATAAACCTTGCCTTTTTGTACTCCTCTTGAAATTGAAAAGAATAAGTTATATGACCTGTCTTTTTTCGAAGATTAACAACTTCTAATAGCTTTTTACTCAGATCTTCTATTTTGTCATAGCTTTCGCATGGATAGTCAATGATAGAGCATATATTAATATCTTTAGCTTCCTTATTTTTAATAAAATCAATTACAATTTGGTTTTTTGCTTCATCTACTGAATTAGAAAAATCTTTATCATTAAAAAGTTCACTTATATTTTCTTCTGTAAATCTCCACTGTACTCCGATTTTCTTCCCTTTGAGTTTCCCATCCTTAAGGTAATTTCGTATAGTTCTAGAAGTTAAGCCTGTCATCTTTGCAATATCCTCAACAGTATATAATTTTTCAAACTCCATATCATATCCCCCTTTCATTCATCTGTTTTCATTTTATTTCATATGTTTTCATATGTCAATATAGAAATAAAGATAATAAAGAATTTGAAAGTTTCTCTTGACATTCTTCTGTTAAGGTATTATGATAATCTTTAATATTTAAAAATGCTTTGATGGAGAGAAAAATATCATTGATTATTCAAAGAGAGTTGGGAAGGGTGAGAACCAACAATAACAAGATATATAATATACACTCCTAAGCAGATTCGTTCAACGCTTCGGCAAGTAGACGAATCCGAAAGCCCATCGTTACAAGGGATAAGACTGTTAGGTCTGATTGAGTGATGACTTCTTGTCATAATTAGGGTGGTACCACGGATATATAATCTTTCGTCCCTATAAGTATAGCTAATGCTGTATTTATAGGGGGGGAAGATTTTTTTTATGAACTAACACAACGAAACGAAGTTGAGTTGTTGTAAGTCAAACGCAATGAGCACCAAATCTATACGACCGATAGGAGTAAATAGATTTGAGTTGCGAAACTGTGGAAAATAACCTACTTATATAAATCCTTTAAACTGAGCTAACATTCCATCCAACAAAAATCTTAAGGAGGATAAAAAATGAAAAATTTCAAAGTCACCAAATTAATATCATTATTACTAATAAGTTCAATCACATTAACAGGTTGCACAGGTGCCAAAGAATCAAACGCCAATCCTAGCGAAACAAAGTTTAAAATTGGAATTAGCCAATTAGCAGACCATCCTGCATTGGATGATGCTCGACTTGGGTTTGAAGATGGACTAAAAGAACTTGGTGTAAATGCAGAAATAATATACCAAAATGCACAGGGAGATATACCAACTTCCCTAACCATTGCTCAAAAGCTTACAAAGGATAAGGTTGATTTAATATATGCCATTGCAACACCAGCAGCACAGTCGGCCAAGCAGACTACATCAGATATACCAATAATTTTTAGTGCAGTAACTGATCCCGTAATTGCAGAGCTAGTAAATTCAATGGAAAAACCAGGTAGGAATGTAACCGGTACATCAGATGCAAGTCCAATGGATAGACAATTACAATTATTCAAAGATATTGATAACACTATCATAAAAATTGGAGTCATCTTTAATACAGGCGAATCGAATTCACAAATTCAAGTTGAAATGGCAAAAGAATTAGCTACTGGACTAGGTTTAGAAATAATTGAAGTAGGAGTATCTACTATAAACGATATACCACAAGCTGTAGATTCTATAATTAAGAAAGTAGATGGAATATATACGATTACAGATAATATGGTGGCTTCTGCAATAAATATAGTATCTGAAAAGGCCATAGCCAATAATCTAATTACAGTAGGTGCAGAAGATTCCCATGTAAAAGGTGGAATCCTAGTAACTGATGGCCTTAGCTACTATGAATTAGGAAAGCAATCAGCTAAAATGGCAAAAGAAATATTAGTAGATGGTAAATCCCCTTCAGATATACCTTCAGAGACTTCTACCAATACTAAAAAGGTTTACAATGAAAATACATTAAAAGCTTTAAATATTGACATAAATAACAAAGCATTTAAAGGTGCAGCAAAATCTGATTAAAAACTGGAGTGATATACAATGAGTTCATTAATGGTTACATCCTTAGAGCAAGGACTGATATTTGCAGTTTTAGCTATGGGAATATTTTTAACTTACAAAATATTAGATATAGCGGATCTTTCAGTAGAAGGAACCTTTCCTTTTGGAGCTTTTATATTTGCTAAGTTTATTTCAATGGGAGTTAACCCAATAATAAGTACTTTAATGGCTTTCTTCTTTGGAACTTTGGCAGGATTACTTACTGCTACACTCTTTACAAATTTGAGAATAAAACCACTATTGGCCGGGATATTAACTATGACCATATTATATTCTGTAAATCTAAAAATAAATGGAAAATCTAATATGCCCCTTTTCAGTTATGGCTCAATATTCGATTTAGGCTCAACTTTAGTAGTATTAGTTGTCATTGTATTGTTGGTAAAAATAATCTTAGATCAATTTCTAAAAACAGAAACAGGTTATTTGTTAATAGCAACAGGAGATAACGAATCCCTAGTAAGATCTCTGGGAGAAAATAGCAATAAATACAAGACAATAGGACTAATGATAGCCAACGGATTAGTAGCTCTTAGTGGGGCATTGATGGCTCAATTCCAAGGCTTTGCAGATATAACAATGGGTAGCTCTATTATAGTTGTAGCCCTTGCCTCAATAATAATAGGAGATACTATAAAAAAGAATTCAAATAAACTCAAGAATACAACAAGAGCAATATTAGGAGCAATAATATACAAGATTATTGGTGGAATTGCCATAGACCTTGGATTAAACCCCAATGACCTTAGAGCAATAAATGCAATAATCGTAATAATATTCATATCCTATAATAATTTTGCAGTAGATATCTTTGGGTTATTCAAAAATAAGGGAGGGGAAAAAGATGTTAAAAATAGCAAATCTATCAAAGAGTTTTAATAAAAATACGGACAACGAAATAGACATCTTTAGCAATTTCAATTTAGAAATAGAAGAAAATAAATGCACAGCAATTATTGGTTCAAATGGCTGTGGGAAGTCTACACTCCTAAATATAATAGGTGGTAGTATATTAGCAGACCAAGGAAAGATTGCCATAGATGGAAAAGATATTTCAATGCTAAGAGAAGAAGAAAGGTCCATTCACATAGGTAGGGTACATCAAGATCCGTCTATGGGAGTATCCCCTTCATTAACCATATTGGAAAATATGTCCTTGGCAGATAAAAAGGGTGAAAAATTCACCTTAAGAAAGCTTGTAAAAAAGAATAATATTGATAAGTATGTAGAGCTATTAAAAGATTTGGACTTAGGCCTTGAAAACAAATTAAATACTAAGGTAAAATTTTTATCTGGTGGACAAAGACAATCTCTTTCTCTGATAATGGCTGCTATGAAACATCCTAACTTGTTGTTACTTGATGAGCACACAGCAGCTTTAGACCCAAAGACTTCTCATGTTATAATGAGAAAAACAAAAGAATTAATAGACAAATATTCAATAACAACCATAATGATATCCCACAACATGAGAGATGCCATCGAATATTCAGATAGGATAATAATGCTGGATAAGGGGCAAATAGTATTAGATAAACCAAGTAAAAATGTAACAGAAACAGAATTAGTCCAAATCTATAAGGAAAAGTTTGTACAAATAGTAGCATAAAATAAATCTGAGGTCAATTGGAATGGCCTCAGATTATATCATTTATAGATATTTGCAATGTCTTGTGCTTTAATAGGCAAGGCAGCATTAAACATAGGAATAGGTAAAAACTTATGACGACTATATTTATGCATACTATCAATCTTCTCTTTTATATCTTCATCTTCACATATTCCTTCTCTAATATAATTATTTAAGACTTCATAAGAAAACCCAAATACTTCTTCATCCACTTTCCCTGTAAGTCCATCACTTGGTTTCTTTATAATAAATTTAGAAGGTATCTCAAGAAACTCTCCAACTTGTATAACTTCATCAGATGTTAGCATTCCCAGCGGAGAGAAAGCTCCTGCTGTATCTCCATATATGGTAGCATAGCCAATCCAATCTTCGGAAATATTGCTAGTATTTATGACCCTACTCTTATCTATAGACTGAGAAATAGCATAGAGTAAAGTCATTCTAACTCTTGGTGGAAGATTTAGTTTAGTTTGCTTTGAAACATCTGGAATCAACCCCTTATCAATATCTTTCAAAGCATGTAAAAAAGATTTTGTCATTTCTTCAATATTTACTTCTATACTTTCAATCTCCAAAACCTTGCAAATCTCTTTAGAATCAGAAATATCATGTTGGATTCCATCAGGCATAAGAACACCTATAACATTTTCCTTTCCCAAAGCTCTAACGCAAAGAGCAGCTACTACAGAACTATCCTTTCCTCCAGAGATCCCGATAACAGCCTTATCTCCACCATTTTTCACCATACTGTCTTTTATCCATTGAATTAAATCATTAGTTAAATTTTTTAAAGCTTCACTTGATAATTTCATCCTTTTCTCTCCTTATTTCCATTCCTAAAGCTTCCATTATTTTTAATGCTCTTTTATGATCCTTTTCATTTTTGCTCATACAAAGTGATTCATGTATAACAATATTTGCCTGAGGGAAAGCACTTTGGAGACAAATGGCATTTGCAAGAACACAAATATGAGTCTCTATCCCTACAAACTCAATTTCTTCAATAATATGATTTTGCTCCTTAAACCTTCTTTGAATTTCAAATAAAGTTTCAGGGGGAATAGCATAATATGATTTCTTAACCTTTTCATGTTTATCCAAATAAGATTTTAAAAGTTTATATGGCTCACAACTCCATTTTTCTTCTTTATCTGATTTCATTTCTTGAATTTCTATGCTTTCTATATCATTAATGAGATTCTGTTCACTATTTTCACCTTTAAAGTTATTTTTTTCAATAGGAATATCTACAGTATGAAATATATATTCCCCTTTTTCCTCAGTTTTTTTTATCTTATCTATGATTCCATCTACCATCTTTTCAGAATCCTTTATATATCTTTCTCCTTTATCCTTATCTATATAAGAGTTTTGCATATCTATAATAAATAACACATTCCACCACCTATTAAGAATAATTAAGTATAGAATGTATTATGCCCATTAGTAATCAATTATAAATGATTAATCCTAAGAAAATAGATTGCTTGAATACTTTCTTAGGATTAATGTAAATTATTTAATCTCGATATATATTTTTTTTCCTAGACTTTTTGCAACTTTAACTAGAAAATCAAGTGATGGATTGTAAGAGCCACTTTCTAATCTTGAAATATTTGATTTTTGAGTTCCTACTCTTAAGGCTAACTCTTCATCCTTCATCAATTTTTCTTTTACAAAATCAAATTTCACACCCGCTTTACTCATCATCACACCTTCTTTCATAATCTATTTTGTACCTTCTCGCTCTTTCTAATTCATGATCTCGTGTCTTGTTGCTTTTCTTTACGAATCTGGATCCTTATATGAATTTTCTATTGCATATTTGTCTGGATAAAGCATGCGATAAATTTCTTCCTCAGATTTGTCTTTAACATCATTAAAGGTAATACCGAGGCTGTCAGCAATATTAAATACATCACTAACAGAGTTTTTAGACATATGTCTTGTACTAGCTATTAAATTATGTGACATATGTGCTGAACGAAGCTCAAGAATGAGCTTCACTTTGATTCTATTAGCCATAACATTTCCCCCCTTTCTGTAAATTCAGTAGCATAAGCTACTTCTTTATTTTACAGAAAGATCTGTGAAAGTGGAATCATCGTGCGAATTAATCTAAAGAATTATTGGTGGCATCATCATGAGTATTAGTGGATCTCTAATGCATATCGCTGGATCATATTCAGCGATATAATCATTAAACCAAATAACAATTATCCCATCAGCCTCAGGCATACTTTCAATTAACAATACCTTATCATCATCAAATATATCCGTAACTATTTTAATCCATTTAACTTCAACCATTTTTCAATTGACAAATACATCCCTATTCTAATTTAAATATTTAAAGAGTTGTATTAAACTACCGAGTTGTAATTGCTTCATAAAATTCATCTAAAGTAAGACCCAGACACGATGCAATTCTCTTAGCTGTTTTCATAGAAGGCAACCTTTCCCCACTTTCAATCAAACTATAAAAAGCAGGACTAATCTTAATTGCCTCGGCAATATCTTTTTGCAACAATTCTTTACTGATTCTAATTTTCTTCAAACTTTTTCTCATTTCATCCCTCCATTTTTATTTCTTACTTAACAAATAGAAATAAAACGTGAAAGTTACTATGGGTAATTTGGTGAAAATAAAAAAATAATCTTGATATTATTATCTATCAAGATTATCTTTAAAATTAATTTTCAGTTTCGGAAAGTCATCTATCATTTCATTATCTGGTGTTATAGGTTGTATACTCATGTAACCTCACGGGCATCCTCATTTTGAACCTGTAAGTAATTCTTACTAGTTTAACTTTCTTCAAGTTCTCCTTATTCATAAACATCTTTTATATGTTCTTTAATGATATTAACTCCTTTTGTAATATAAGAACTTTTCTTCAATAGTAGTTATAAGTGCTTCATAGGATTCATTTACAGTAATACAAATTGACTCTGCAATATCTTTTCTTATTAAATCTTTACTGATTCTATTTTCCTTTAAGATCTTTTTCAACTCCTCCCTCCATTTCTATTTTTTACTTAGCAAATAAGATGGAAAAGTTAATATGAGTAATTTTAGTGATTTTATTTAGTTGTTGATGTAATCATAAACTATTAGTAATATTCTGGTTCATACAGTTTTTTGTATTCTCTTGAGGCATATTGATCTGTCATACTTCCTATATGGTCGCAGATTAATCTTACAAATTCCGAATCACTTTTTAAATCTCCAATATTATCTGCAATATTAAACCTATTAAATTCTTTTCCCTTTTTAATAAAATACCTATTTAAAATATAATCAGGTAGTTGTTGCGGATGATTAAAATATGCTTTAAATAACCTTTTAATTATATACTCAGCTTTTAAGTCTGATTGTGTTACCTGCTGAGAAGCAATAACTAATTTAGTTATTAAGTTACTTAACTCTTTATGTAATTCTTCTGTTTCTTTAGAAAAAGAAACAATTTGCTCTTTATATACATCTTCAAGGCTTGTGTACTTAGGAATTCTGTTTTCATTTTTTAATTTAGATAAATTTTCACTAGTTGTTTTGCAAACATCATTAATTAATTCACCTACCATATATTTAATTAGCACATTTCTAACATCTACAGTTTCTACTAAATCATCTAAATTAATTTTTCTCTCCGAACATATTTTTTTAATTAATCCATCATTTTTAAAATTCTTTAGATCTATTATTTTTGCTCTTATCCCATCTTCTAAATCATGAGTACATTGAGCTATTTCATCTGCGATTGCAACAACCTGTCCCTCCAAAGTAAATGAAGGCTTATCTATAGATATTCCATCAAGATTAAGTGTTGAATAACTAACTTCAACCTTTTGACTGTCTAAAGAATTTCGACTTGCAATATCCTTAGGGATTCTTATTTTAGAACCAGTATGTTTTAGAATACCCTCCCTTACTGCTAATGTTAGATTTATACCATTATATTCATTCGATCTTTTTTCCATATTATCAACTATCTGCAGACTTTGATAATTATGCTTAAATCCCCCAAATTTATTATGGTTAAATTCCCCCTCATTATCTTTAATATCACCCGATATTAACAGGTGTAACGTCCTTTCACCAATATGCCCAAATGGCGTATGACCTAAGTCATGACCTAAAGCTATTGCTTCTGTTAGTTCATCGTTTAGTCCTAAATTCTTACTTATAGACCGAGCAATCTGATTAACTTCCATAGTATGTGTTAATCTATTCCTATAATGGTCACCCAAATTAGCATTAAATACTTGTGTTTTATGCATTAGTCTTCGAAAAGCCCTTGAGTGTATAATTCTATCCCTATCCCTTTGAAAATCTAATCTCTCTATAATATCCTCATTGGGTTCAAAATTACGCCTTTTAGTTAGGCAAGATGGATTACTTTTAACAGCAAACTCACTTAAATATAACATTTCTTTCTTAAGTAATTCTTCTCTATTCATAATATCCCTCCAAATTATATTTTGTAGTATTTAATTTAACAGTTCTTCCACAAACGACATTTTAGCAATACATCCCCTTCATTATCTGCTGGAATAGAAATATCAATATTTATAAAATCCCCCATTGCTCCGCCCACAAAGCCTTAAACACAGCATCTTCTGGAGAACTATAGAAAATTAAATTAAAGGCTCCAACTAATTCTGGTGGTACTGACCCTAGATCTGCTGCTGAAGTTAGAGGTAACAATACTTTTTTTGCACCACTATTTAAACATACTTGTAGGGTATTGGCTAATTCATCTACCTTAATAGCGTTCCTCCTATACTTATATCACCTAATATAGCCATACTACTTAAAGATGGCTTTCCTAATGCAATAGAGGATATCGCTACCATTGTTGGTAATGTTAATCCTGTAATCATACCTATACCATTTGAATCCTGAACATTTACTAAATAATCCTTTGTAGTAGTGCTTATATTTCCACCAATACTTTTACTATTGGCTTTCAGATATTTATATGCTGTATCAACAGCTTCTTTAGATTCTGAATTTTTATCCTTATAATATTTCCTATATAACAATTATTTTATGAATTCAGTGATTTTATTTAGCATAGTCTTAGCTCTAATGTTACCTTTATTCATCTCTTCATCTAATATTTCTTTAACTATCTGATAAACAGATATATTATTTGAACAACCTGATGAAATAATTTTAAATTGATCCTCAGTATAATTTTGTAATATCTTATGTACAAGGTCTTTATATATCCCGCAATATATGCTTCTTGATTCAGGTTTTATTTCATTTCTATACATTTTCTTATATCTTTCTGTATTTCTTGTAGAATCTATATTTTTATCCATACCAAACTTTTTTTCTAAATTTAATTTTTCTTTGTATTCTTCTATAAAGTTTAAACTTTCAGCTTTATAAGACTCATCAAAATCCGACTCAATAGTTCCATCTAAGTTTATAATTAAAATATCTACTGGATATGTCTTATAGAACATCCTATCCATAACCATTTCATTTGTTTCTTTGTCTTCAAATACAAGCTTTGCCATCATAGTAATTGTTGTGCTTTCTACATCTAGAAACAATTAAATCCATAAACCTTTTAAATTTATTGATTTTTATGCTTTTAATCTTCATATTTTTTATCCTTTCACATTTATTATCTATATTACTTTATTGCATCCTTATTTATCTATTTCAATAAAATAATATTTTTAATTTATTGGTAGATAGCTAATATCTCTAATGTTATAAAATCTTCATTAATACTAATATTATTTATACCGTCTATTTTGTTATTACCTAATTGCCTTCTAATTGCCCTTCCTATTCCGAATAAATCCTTCATTACATCATAAACTACAACAGGTTCACTTTGAATGTCTCTTCTAAATAAAAGTTTTGCAATTATAGTAACATCTTGATTTTCAAAGTCCTCTAAATTAGCCATATCACAATGTAAGTAATTTGAGTTAATTTTCGAAAAACCTAATCTGTTAGACAGAACTTGATCATTTTCAATAAATATTGGAATCTTAGTACTGTCCTTTCCTAATAAACTATTTAATAAATCACTTTCATCTTTTGAATTAGTATCTACACTTCTTATCAAAATTGGTTTAAATTGATTTATTAAATCTAGCATGTCAAATTCTGGTGGGATTTCAAAAATAGCATTAAAATGAATAATAGATGATCTACTAATTGTTTCAATATCAAAATTGTCATTTTTAGTAAAGTCATAATAGTCATCTCTATCCTTTAGTAAATTCTCAAACTCAGCACAATCAAGTAAATAGTTGCTTAAAATTTCACCATTCATTTCACTTCTTCCTGTAAATTCCCCTGATAAAACTGGTATTTGAGCTTTTCCTATCTTTTCACTACTTATTTTAACATTATTTAGTGAAATTGCCTTTTTTCCTTCAATCAATGATTTGTACTCTGTTATCTTTTTATTGTCAAAATATATTAAAGTTCTAAACAAAGTTATTCCTCTCCTTTAAATATATATATTGAGTTTAATTACATAACAAACATTCTATATAGTATTCATTGTATTATATTCATCATAAAATCCAAATTTCCTTTATTAGTTTATAATCAAATATCATATTATTATTCATACTTACAAGATTTATCCACTATATCCAAACATCTTATCCCCAAAATACTCCCTTAATTTCCTATCACTCTGCTCCATTATCCATTTCTTCTCATCATCACTAAGCTTTTTCAAAATATGTCTACCTATTTCTATATACTCCAAGTCTTTATTCCTTTTTATGAAATTCATATCTTCAAATCTTTTAAAAGGGTTAGTAAAGATATTGTTTTCTACTTTTTTTCTTGTATATTCTCTTAAGTAAAGGCAAGTCTTTTTCTCAACTACTAATCCTTTTTCTCTTCTATCTTCATAATAGTCAATGAAATAGTCTACTAGATCTTCAACCCTTACCCTTCCCTTATCATCTATATTTTCAAATATAGCTTTTAATAGTACCGGTTTGTATGAATAGCTCATACCCATTTTATCTACTATCTTCTCACCCCTAGTCTTCTACTGGTATTGTCAATGAAAAGAATTGTCATCCATGCTCGATATTATAACTTATTTACCATACCAATAATATTTGGTAAATAAACAATTATTATAGATATAATAGCTGCTAACCAAAATATTACCTTGGTGGTTTTACTTGATCTTTTCTTTTCAATAATACTATAGGACCAGTATAGCAATCCAGCCGTAAGGATTACAAACAATGGCTTATACTTAGTCATATTTGAAAAATATGCACTGCCAACTGCCCCCAAACCTAGAGGCGCTAGTATTAGCCCACCTGTTCAGCATAGGGTTGCAAAAATAGATGTGAAAATTGATAAAAAACTAAGCACTTTTTCTTTCATGAAATACCTCCAATATATCTTTTGTACTAATTATTCTATTACCTCTACTAACAATAATCCTTCCTTAAATCTACCTCTTTTGATGTTTTTCTTTTCTCTTATTTCATTAAATTCCTCTAGACTAATACCTTTGTATTCTAGGATAGCTTGTACTACTTCTACTAAGTCTGCTAGTTCTTCTACTTCTCCTGATTGTTTATATTCATTTAGTTCTTCAAACAACTTCATATTTAACAAGTTTAGCAATTCTTCTCCTTCTACTTTCTCAACTACAGCCTTTTTCCCACTAGCCTCAATTATTTCTGGTATTCTATCTCTGATTAATTTATTATACTTAATTGTTTTCATACCCAATTCAACCCCTTTATCCAACACTTTTTAACTATACTGTATCACTTGTTAAATACATTTTATCATAATTTTCAAAATTATTATACAGTCCCCAATAGTATTAAGTATAAAAGGCATACAATTCTTTATGATATAATATTTTTAAAAAATGAACCTTTCTTCATCTTTTTCCGTCTATAGATGTGAAAGCGCTTTTAATATGAGAATGGAGGTGAGAATATGGATGATAATGAATTTAATTTGTTGTTAAGTAATTACAAAAATTCCATTGAACGCTTTATTTATTACAAGATGCCAAATAAATACGATGCTGAAGATGTATTGCAGGAGGTTTTAATAACTG
The DNA here is from genome assembly GCF_031460495.1 of Tissierella sp. Taxonomy (NCBI): domain Bacteria; kingdom Bacillati; phylum Bacillota; class Tissierellia; order Tissierellales; family Tissierellaceae; genus Tissierella; species Tissierella sp. Next base: position 201,132 of record NZ_JAVKTS010000003.1, read on the forward strand.
GGTATCAGTCCTTGGATAAATTAGAATCTAAGGATAAGTTTAAATCTTGGATGCTATCCATAGCTGCAAATAAGTGTAAGGATTATTATAGAAAAAAGCTTAAGCTTCTTGAAGTGCCAATAGATGAGCTTTATAGCTATGAGATTTCCTCTGGAAAAACTGGAATTACTGTTAAGGAAATTGTAGATGATACCCTTGAAAACCTTAATGATGAAGATAAAAAAATCCTAGTTATGCACTATATTAGAGGAATTGATCAAAAAAGCATATCATCAATACTTAATATCCCAGTTGGCACAGTAAAAAGCAGATTATTTAAAGCTAGGCAAAAATTCAAAGAAATATATCCATATCCACCAAATGTGAAAGGAGAGTTTTTAATGAAAGAATCAAAGTTTCCACAAATTATGCCTGAGATTATTATAGCTAAATCTAATTTACCTGAATTTGAAGTAAAATGCGAACAGGATATAGGTTTTTTTATCATCCCTCGATTAGAAGAAAAATCACATTATGCCACCTATGATTTTGATGATTGCCCAAGAATGAAGAAAACAAGTGAAACTAATGTAAAAGTCATAGGAAAAGCTGTTATCCATGGAATTGAATGTGTTGAAATAGAAGAAGAAATGGTAAACGAAGATGGAAGCAAATATGGCTTTACAATGTTTGAAAGACTAACAGATACACATTTGCAAACTGTAGCAGCTATAGATAACCATAATGGTTCAAAAAATATATCTACATTTTTAGATGATGATTTCCTTAATTTTTGGGGATATGGTGAAAATAATTGTGGTGTAGAACTACTTCAAAAAAGAACTGGAATCATTGAATGTAATGAGAATGGTGAACTATATAAGGATAGTACAGATATTCATAATTCTGATATTGTTGGTAGATATCTAGTTAAGATTGGAAGCAAAGAATATGATACTGTTAGGCAAGTATATTTCAATAGTCATGGAGAAATTGTTGAAAATTATATTAATACTGATGGTAAAGTAGTTCTATTTAGACGATTTAATAAGTTTGACTGGAGATATGGAAAGGGCTATGATAAGCTTTGGACTGAAATGTTTCCTTATTCTGATAGAATCACTTTAAATGGGGATATTTATGTTCACTGGTATAATTGCTTACCTGATTATGTAATTGCTTAGAAATTAGAAAAATCTAGAGGCCACTTGAAAAAGAACTTTTTCAGTGGCCTCTGTAAAACATCAACTTTTATATTTCTAATTCATTATAATCGAAAATAATTTGCTCGCCACCATTTACAACTATACAGGGTAGTCCTACTCTTCCTGCTTCCCTGACTTCTTTAAATTCATCATAGTTATCTCTATACTTTAAAAACATCTTTAAATTTAACATATTCTCTGTAATATCTAAATATACAAACTTAATATCATGATCGGAAAGATACTCTTTCGCTGGCTCACAGCCTGATCAATGCTTACTTCCAAATACAATTATTTTTCTCATTTGATTCCCTCCAATTTCAATATATATCTTCATTATATACTGTTGGCGCTAATCTTTCCATAGTAATAGTACATTAGGTCATCTAAAAACCAAGGTTTTACTTAAACTATCATAAGCTATTATTGTATTTACAAATATGTCCCTCGCATTGTTACTATATAATTCTGGTTCATCCATTGCTGTACTAAAATGAGTGAGCAATAGTTCACATACTTTCCCTTTATATGCCAACTCTGCAGCCTCAGCAAAAGTCATATGCTTGTTTTTTATGGCTTTTTCAAGGTCTTCGTTATCACCATAAGTTCCTTCACATACAAATAAATCACTTTCATTAATAAAACTTGGTATTGCATCTATTGGTCTTGTATCAGTTATGTAGCTAAGTTTTATACCTCTTCTTTCTTCCCCTAATACCATACTAGGTTCATATACTTGATTTTCATGAGTTACAGTTTCACCATTTTGTAGTCTTCCCCATATTTCCTTTGGTACTTTATTTAGTTCTGCCTTCTCTGGATAAAACTTAGGCTTTCTTTGTAAATAAAAACTATATCCTAGACATGGTGCTGAATGTTCAAGTTCTAATGAAGACAATATAATCTCTTCATTAGAAAAGTCCTCCACCTCTTTTACCTCCAATATGCCTGATACGATACTAAGACCTAGTGAACCTTCAGGACTTTCTATTATATGTAAATCATAAGGAAGATATGGAAGAGCTACCATGATACTATTTATTACATCTGCTATACCAGCTGGCCCTATTATTGTAATAGGCTCAGTTCTATCACTATTCCCAATAGTCGATAGAAGCCCTGGCAAACCAAATATATGATCTCCATGACAATGGGTTATACATATTACATCAATGGATTTAAATCCACTATTAATTTTTCTCATGGCTACTTGCGTACCCTCTCCACAGTCTATAAGAATCTTCCTTCCTTTATAGTTTATAAGTAAAGAAGATAGAAACCTATCAGGCATAGGCATCCCGCCACCAGATCCTAATAAAGATATATTAAGCAATTAAATCATCCCTTTTAATTAGTTATATTGGCTTTATTATACCCTTATTGAGTGAAGTTAGATATATTAATAGAAAAAACCAAAACAAAGTATAGATATTTGTTTTGGTTTCTATATTGTTAAGTTATATTTTCCAGATCATTATATCTGTATATACTGCGAAAGTAGCTTAAAATAATCATCACTATATCTAAAAAAGCTTCCCTCATATATCATTTCTCTTAATTCTTTTGCATTAACCCATTTAACATCATCTACTTCTTCTTTCTGTAAGGTGATGTCTTCTAGCTCAATGTCTTGTTTCACAACCCAAATATCAGTTAAGTCATTTTTGCGTTTATGCCTTAGAGGTTCTAACATAGAATTTAAATTAACTTCTATGCCTAATTCTTCTTTTGTTTCTCTACAGGCAGCCGTAATACTATCTTCACCTTGAATAGCAGATCCTCCTGTTGTAGCCCATACTCCAGGGGCGAACTCTAAATGCTCTGGTCTTTTTTGAATCAATATTTCCCCATTGCTATTAACAATCCATATATGAACTACCAGATGATATTCATCTGCTTTTAATTCTTCTCCTCTCATAATGGTTCTTCCTGTTAGATTCCCATTTTCATCTAATATGTCCCATATCTCCATAGTAATAAACTCCTCCACAATTTTCTTATTAAAATAACTCATCTAGAAGAATATAGTAATCAACTTTTTCCCAATTAGGTTCTATACCTAGGTATTTAAAAAGTAAATCTGTATATTTATCTGTATCATAATTATGTTTCAATGACCTAACACATAAAGCTATATCCTGATATATATCTGCTATTCCGCCTCTCCCTAAGTCTATGAAACCATTAACTTTATTGTCTTTGGCAATAATATTAGGAAGGCAATAATCTCCATGAGCAAATATAGGGGTAAATTCTTTAGGCTTATTTATCCTTAAATATTCCAGTAACTCCATAGGAGTATTAAATCTGTTGTTTTCCTCCCAATCAGACATATCAACGAGATTATTATTTATATTATCTAATGCCTCCTCTAATTTTATTTCAAGGCTATTATCAAATGTGCAATTTTCAATTGAAATAGTTTCTAGCATCTTTATTCCATCTGCTAAAAGTTTAACTGTCTTTTCTGGATTGTTAAGACAATATTCTGAGCAGAGCATTTCTCCATTAACTTCTGTCATAAGTAAATAATCGAAGCCATTATATGAGTCAAAGTATATTATTATAGGAACTGGTAGTTTGTCTTGTAACCACTCCATAATTTTTAATTCTCTATGAAGTCCCTGAAGAACAGGTTGAATCTTTAGATAATAGGATGTCTTATTATTATAATATCTATATACTCCAGCCGTAGAACGACCAATATCGTCCACTTCACAAGTCATCCCTTCTAAGAGCATCTGCAAATCTTTTGGAAATTGTTGTGCATTCATTTCATTTCACCTAAACTACATCTAGAAATCTAAATGACTTTATTACCTTTACTGGATCGAATTCTATTAGTTTAATAGTTTCAATTTTTACATCGAATGGCTTAAAATCTTCTTTGACAACTTCAAATGCCTCGGGCATTTTTGACTTGGCAATATTCATTCCTAGTGTGCAATGAGGATGCCAAAACTCAGGTAAATAATACTTTGATTGTCCTTTGATATTTTCCATATGTTTGTGTAACTTTTTATGGAAGTTTATTAATATATCTGAAGGGTCTGGAGATATAAATAATACCCCTTCGTCTGATGGAAAACTCCCTAGATTAGACATCCTTATATTAAACTCACTTTCATCCTTAACTACCTTTTCAATTATCATTTCCACCTCTGAAATGTTAATATCATCAATTATAGCCAATGAAATATGCGGGTACTCTCCAAATTCATCCATATAATCTGATATACCTCTTTCTTTTAGCTTTTTCCACATGTTTTTAACAATCAGGCTGCTCTCCTCATCAAAGTTCAATTCAATAGAAAATGGCATAAGCTCTCCCTCCCAAATTTAATCTATCTGTATATTAATATAAGTTTCATTTTGTATTACATCACAAAACTTTATGGACATATCTAGACGATACTGTAGCTTGATTCAAGCTGAGATCTTAATCTCTCAAAAAATTGTGTTTGAAATGTAATTTTATCAACCCACATATCAGTTCCAGTTTTAGTGGCTAATTCCATATCCTTGTACTTATTTAACTTTTCTAGAACTACAGCTACATATTCCATTTGCTCTTCATAGCTAAGTCCTGAAAATGATTTATATTCTAAACCTTCATAGATTCTAAAAGCATCAAATCTGTCAATATTGTCACAATCTCCAATACTTTTTGCCAGCGCTGTTCTTTCACCAGTGAAATCTGATTCATCATCAACATGGATAGCTATACCATAACAAATTTCATCTACTTGTCCACTACTTAGTTCCAATGTTTCTAGAAATGGTCTTGCTATTTTAGCGGCGTTTCTCCCATGATCTAGCCAATCTTTTTCTGTACGGAATTCATCTATATAGCTTATATCGTGCAAAAGACAGCCAATGATTAGTGATTCTTCATTCAAGCTCTCTTTCATTGCAATTTCTTTTCCTATATTTGCTATACGAATTGTATGCTCCAGTCTATATTTTTTGTCTTTTGGATTTCTTGACATATACTCACTCATATTAAATTGTTCCTTTATAAAATCAATAGTTTTGATTATGTTGTCCCCCATTTTTTACCTCCTCAATTTCTTATTATTTCTATCTTTTATAAACTAACATAGAATATACCTATGCTTTATTACTCATATTGTTTATTCTTCTGGTTTAAAATAATTCATGATCCAATCATAGCAATCTCTTAATTCGTTCTCAGTTAGAATCTCTGAGCGGTGCTCAAATAATACCTTTACATCTTTGTTTTGGGAAGATATTATTTCTAAGAATTCTCCAATATTACCCCATCCATCCTGTGTATTTAGACCTATCAATGCGGGATAATGCCCATACTCAATTATATCTATAACCTTAATATTAGATATATGAAGTAAATATGTATACTTAGCCATGTCCTTTATAAATCCATTTTTGTCAAAGCTTTTATCTATTTTACTCAAAACATGAATCCTTGCACTATCTAAACATAGCTTTATATCTGAATACTCCTCTAACAAATCTTTTAATAAGTCACCCTGATATAAATACTTATTTAGCATCTCTATTTCCAATACTATTTGAATTTTATACCTTCTGGATAATTCAGATAGTGTTTTTAGTGTATCTTTACATTTATCTGCAAATATTTCAAAACCATAATAATCTTCACTAATAACTTCATTTTTATGAGAAAAATTACATTTGTCCCAGCTAAGTTTTTCATTAACTACCATAGGTTTAGGGAAATGTATTAGCAAATATTCTGCCCCTATCTCTGATGCATATTTAATTTCATTTTCAACAGCTATAAATGCTTCTACAACTTCACTTTCATCAAGTGATAATAATAATGGATCCCTATATTTATAGCTTGTCTTTCTTAAGGGAAAATGCACCCCTATTTTAAAATTATCTCTTTTAGCTATCTCAACTATTCTTTGTACTTCTTTTTCATCAGTGAAATTACAAAATTCTATTCCTGAAAATTCCGATGAAAAATCTCTATTATACTTTGTATCATCAAATTTGCAATGCATTCCTATAAAATACTCTACCATCAAAATCCCCTTTTCTCTATTAAGTCTTCAATAATTCATACTAAGATTTCTCTCCTTAAATTGTTCTACTTATATATTCTACTTAATTTGTAGAATCCCTTCTTTTTTTAGAACTTTTTATCATATAAAAATGACTTTTTACCAAATTCCTAGTAAAAGGTCACATAAATGTATCTAATCAATAATCATTAATTAATGTGTATAAATCAAAATTATTTCATTTTAGAGAATGTTTTAGGATAATCCATCTATCAATCCTCTTAATATTTCACTTGCTTCGTCAATAGAATAGGTTTTTGCTCCATTAATTTTATCTATTTCAGCATCACGCAATTTTTCTCTTAAATCTAGTATTTCCTTTCGCAAGGAAGTTGAAGGTTTGATTTTCATATTATCACCTCGTATAGTTTTCTATGTTTAAAAAAATAATTTAGATAATGATTTATCTGTCTTTTATTATTTTTCTACTTTTTTCTCTTAAATACTGCTATTGCATCCCTACTATAACCTTGGGCCGCATTTGCTGTAAAACAGGATACTAGCTCCCATCCTTGTTCTCCTAGTTTGTTAAGTTCATAATCAAAATCTTCTATTTCTAATATTCCTCCACTAAATCCCTTCAATCCAAATTTAATAGTCTTATATTCCCATCTCTCCAATTTTTTCCCCCCTATACATTATCTCCCTTTTTTACTTTTAACTACTTGTGTCATATTAATGAATCATTTGAGGCTTCTTACCATCAATAAACATGGGCTTTGTTCTCCCCAGATTTCTTTAATTTCTTCTAAGGGATAAAATCCTGATTTGTTATAAAATTCTCTAGTTTTCCTATAGTTCTTATCTGGATGACTTTCTCCAAGGGTTTTTACCATTAAAAATTTATAGCCATTTTTTTGAGAATAGCTTGCTGCTCTTTCAACTAATTCTCTGCCGATTCCTCTATTATGATATCCCTTCAAAACACCCATAGCATATATTTCAGAGGTATATTCATTGTTAATCTTTAGGCTTAAAAACCCTACTGCTTCATCATTATGAAAAGCTGCATAAAATATCATTTCTTTTGATTTGTCAACATATTCTACAATAGCTTCCTCTATTCCAAACCATTCAGGCAATTGCCTAAGTATTAAATCAGTAATGTTTAATTTCATTTCTGCATTATCTATGGATTTAATAAAATAATCTTTGTTAATAGTTTTAGTCATTACAACACCCCCAAATAATTTCAACTAATATAGAGATACTAAATCTCCTATTACTTAATTCTACATATTTTGTCAAAATCCTTCTATAAATCAAAATACTTTTTGTATATTCAAATATTCTTTTAATTAGAATAAGGCAGTTCCTAGACCGCCTTATCCATCTAACTCCTATAAATTTCAATAGTTATATATTTACTTGCCTAACGGGTCTCGCTTCAATATATCCTCTATATCCCATAGGCATAAGCTGAAATCTCGGTGCATCTTCATCAGCCCATCTAAATCCATAGATTTCTGGATTATAGATTTTCATTACCTCCCATAGTTCACCTATGGCATCTTGAAACTTATCATCGTCATAAGGCTGTCCTTGAAATACCATCATCTTACATGGTAGCAAGTCTATGATATCAAAGCCTTCAGGTATTCCCCCTGTATAATCCATAGGAACTTCTACGCCTTGTGCATATAGTGATGTACCAGGTATCTGCATGTTTTCAGGTAACCATATTCCTATAGGCTCATATAAGGCTTCTTTAATGCTGGAAATTATACCCCATACATCACACCCAACTTCCTCACAATATTCGAAGTAATGTGTAGCTTTAATTCCTCTCTTTAATATCAACTTTCTTGCTGGTCTATCAACTACTTGAACAAACACTGTACCAATATCAGGTTTTTGTTTCATAATACCCTCTCCTCTTTGTAAAGTAAGATAATAGTCACGGATACGATTTGGCATAAATAATTTTACCGGGGGAGTGTTCTTGAAATAATATTTAGGAGTCATACCAAAGTACTTAGAAAATGCTCTTGTAAATCCCTCATGAGAATCAAATGCAAAATCTAAAGCCACATCAATAATTTTAATATTTTCGTCTCTTATTTTTACAGCAGCTTCTGAAAGTCTGAGATTTCTAATATACTCAAAAGGAGTTTTTCCGATCAATTCCTTAAATACTCTTCCAGAATGCCATGGTGAATAACCAGCAGCTTGTGCTAATGCATAAAGAGTAATTGGCTCATTTATGTGTTCTTCGATATAATCCTGCATACGCTGAACTGCGTTTATTTTTTCCCAACTCTCCATGTTATCATCTCCTATGTTGAGAATACAACTTTAAGAAAAGTTTTTCTTGACTTGGCTTGCTAAGAAGTCATAATAGTATCTGGTTAATCTTTTCTTTAATATTATTTCTAAGCTCTTCATTAGTTGCTACTGGTTGTCTTCTTGTTCCATAATATCCTTCCTCTATCAATATCTCAACCCCGTGGTCTTGCATTACTCTTTTCATTGCTTCAATTGTAAACCCCATACTTAAGGAATCTGGGCCAGCACAAGTCCCAATTATAATGGATTTTATTCCCTTTGAGTCTAACTGACTGCTCCAGCTACCACTTCCAAAATCAAATAGTGAAAAAAGTCTATCAAGAAATATTTTCATATATGGAGTAACATTATAGTTGTAAGAAGGTGAACCTAAAATTATTCCTTCCGCAGTTTTAATTTTATCAATTACTAAGCTCATATCATCATTATATTTACATTTCTTATTTCTGATACAAGACTCACAACCATTGCAAATGTTCTGCTCAATTTCACTTAATACAATTTTATCAACTTTTCTTCTTTGTTTTTCTAATTCCTCTATGTAATAATCCATTATGCTCTCAGTATTTTTTCCTCGTCTTGGACTACCTAATATTGCCATCCATCTTTTTTCCATAATGCATCCCCCTTAGATAAGATTATTAAAACAATCCAAAATACATTATCTCTTCTTAATCTTTATAATTGAATTAATCACTATGGCTATCAATGGCCCTAGTATAACTCCTATGGGTCCTAATATCATGGCTCCTAATATTGTTGCAATGAAAGTATAAAGCGGTCTAACTCCAATTTCCTTACCTACAATCTTCGGTTCTATAAATTGTCTCACGATAACTAATACAACATAGATAATGGCTATATTTGCACCCATATCTTTATTTCCTACAATAAAGCTAATTATAGACCAAGGTATCATAACAATACCTGCTCCCAGAACAGGAATAATATCTAATATTGAAATCCCTGCAGATATCAATATAGGATGTGGGGCAGCTATTATCGTTAGACCTATGCTTAGGATTATAAAGGTTATAAACATAAGTTTAAATTGAGCTTTCATATAGCCCTTAATACCTATTCCAGTATCACTTATTATTTGTTTTAAAAAATCTTTTTTGTTATTCATTTATATTATCTCCTCCCAACTATCCTAACCAAATAACACCATTATTTGGAATTATATCATATTTCTGACTATCCACTCACATTATTTCTTAAACTGAATAAAATATTGTAATTAATAAATTAAGGAGGTAAAATAAATGTTACCATTATTAGGATGTCATAGAATACCTCAGATAACTGAGCTTGTATATGATGCCATTGTGGATGAAGCAACTGCAGCTGAATTCTATGGAAGATTATTGCAAGAAGCACCAAATGATTTGCATAGGGAATTTATTCGCGATGCCATGGAGGATGAATTAAATCATTTACAAAAATTCACTACACTTTATTGTTATCTTACTGGTTATATGCCTCAATATGTCATCACTCCTATAGTATATCCAAATTACAAAGAAGGAATCTTGATGGCTTTAAAGGATGAATTAGACGCAGCTTCATTCTATAGAGATGTACAACTTTCTACTACAGATCTATTTGTAAGAGATACCTTTTACTATGCTATGGTAGAAGAATTAGAACATGCTACTCGATTTAGCACTTTGTACAATACTCTTTAATTCTCATCAAAAAAGCATATCAAGTTGATATGCTTTTTTATAACAATTTTATTGTTACAAATAATGGCAGCAAGCATTAGAATATTTTATCCATATAAATAAGAAACTATATTACTAAGAAGTAAATCTCAGCAATATAATGGAGGATTTTTATGGATAAAGTAAAATATACTATTTTCTCTCTTAGTTTAGTCTTAGTATCATCAAAAGCTTATTCTAATAATGTTAAAAATTATCTAAAATCAAAAGACAATGGAATTAATATTAGTAAGGATGTAGAATATCAGTTAAATAAAAGAGATAATAATTATGATATACCTACTATCTCTGGGGAAGTAACTAATATGCCTTGGAAAAATGATAGTGATTTTTTAAAGGCTAAGGAAGAAAACAATACACCTCTTCTCATTGCTGGCTTTTGTTCAGTTCTTAAAAATCCTTTGCCTGGAGAAGAATACAATGTTGGTCTCGCTTGTAAAAAGGCTAAAGGTCAGATAATAAAATCATCTGATATCTTTTCTCAAAATATTGCCATAGGACCTTATACAAAGCTTAGAGGTTTTAAAGAAGGTGCATCTTATATAGGTGGAAATATCATCATGACTGAAGGCGGTGGAGTATGTAAGATTGCCACTACTCTTTATAATCTAGCAGCATTATCTAATTTAGAAATTATAGAAAGACATAATCATTCTATGCCAATTAATTATGTCCCTTATGGTCAAGATGCTACTGTTGCCTATGGTGTGAAAGACTTCAGATTTAAAAACACTACTGACAATACCATATTAATTTGGTCTGAAATGATTGGCAATAGATTGTATATGGGATTCTATGGTAGTGAGAAACCACCAAAGGTAACATGGAATCATGAAATTACCAATGTAGTTAAACCATCTGTAAAATATATTAAAAACGAAAGTTTAAATTCTGGTGAAATGAAAACTGTACTAGATGGAATGGATGGAGCTACAGTTAATTCAACTATTACCATATTTTACAATGATGAACATTATATTATCAAAAACATGGGCACTAGTCACTATTCTCCACTACCTCGAATAATTGAAAGCAATTGATGTATGCTTTATTAATTAATGGGTATAAGTAAATCAAGTATAAATAAGTAAGGAGGCATTTATATGAATGAAGATAAGAGAAGTTTGAACATTAGAAAAGAATATAAATCAGCAAAAGGAACATATGAAAATGATACAGATCCTGACTTTGGATATTCTCCAACAGATATATATTATAAAACAGAAAAAAAATTACCTCATTCCAAAGTATCCATTCCAACATATGATGCAGTAATAGAAGCAAAGGAATGGGTAGACGATATAAACAAAAAATAGCTCTTAATTGAGCTATTTTTTTTGAATTCACCCTTGACTATGAACATCTGTTCTGGTAATATTATACTAAACAAATGTTCGCATATGGAAAGGAGGTAGTTTTCATTAATGGTAGAATAATATTTCATATAGATGTTAATTCTGCATATCTTTCTTGGGAGGCTGCCTATAGGATACAGCATGGTGCAGAAATTGACTTAAGAGAAATTCCATCTATTGTTTGTGGGAATCAAGAGAAAAGACACGGTATAATATTGGCTAAATCTATTACTGCTAAAAAATATAATATAATTACTGGTGAAAGTGTGCATTCCGCATTACAAAAATGCCCTCATTTAACTATGGTTCCTCCCAATTATGAACTTTACATAAAAGCTAGTGATGCCATGAAGAATATACTAGAGGAATATTCACCAAGTATACAGCGTTATTCCATAGATGAATGTTTTCTTGATTATAGCCATGGAAAAAAACATTGGATTGATACCACCTATGAGATAAAAGAAAGGCTTAAGAAGGAACTGGGTTTTACTGTAAATATAGGAGTTAGCTCTAATAAATTACTAGCTAAAATGGCTTCTGATTTTAAAAAACCAGATATGGTACATAGTTTGTTTCCATATGAAATTAAAGATAAAATGTGGCCTTTGCCAGTGGGTGATCTTTTTATGGTGGGTGGCAAAACTAGAGCAAAATTAAATGGTCGAGGCATATTTACTATTGGGGAATTAGCTAATCTGGATAGGGATTATATACACTCCTGGCTAAAGAAACCTGGCCTTCTTATTTGGGAGTATGCCAATGGAATAGATAATTCTTTAGTAAGAAATAATCCCCTTCCTATGAAATCTGTAGGGAACTCCACCACCATATCCTTTGATGTAGATAATAGGAAAGAAGCCCATATGGTTTTACTGGCCCTATCAGAAAAAGTAGGTATGCGAATAAGGAATATAAATCAATGTGGATATGTAGTATCTATTAGTCTAAAAAACAATGATTTTTTTTATTCTTCACACCAAACCAGATTAGACATACCTACAGACTCTACAAATACTATATATAGAACTGCAAAAAAGTTGTTTGATGAACTCTGGAAAGGAGATCCCTTGAGACATATTTCTTTATCTATATCAAACCTTTTAGATAATGACTTTTTTCAACTTTCTCTATTTAAAAGTATTAATAAGAAGGAAGAGATTTTAGATAAAACTATAGATAAAATTAGAGCAAAATTTGGCCAAGAGTCTGTCTTTCGATCCTGCTTTCTATATTCAGGAATCGATCCTCTCATAGGAGGAGTTATAATGGAGGAAGAATATCCAATGATGTCTAGTAAAATTTAAGGGAGATGTAAGTTTATGAAAGTTTTAATGAAACCTATAGAGATGATTGCTTGGTTTACTAATGATGGATATCCAATTCCTTTAAGATACAGGCTCACGGATGAAAATATGTCCAATATAGTAATTAGTGTAAATAAAATATTATTTAAAGAAGAAGAAAAAATTGCTGGAAACAGAATGGTGTTATATAGATGTGAATCCGTCATAAACCATACTCTAAAATTATTTGAGCTTAAATATGAAATTGGAACTTGCAAATGGTTTTTATTTAAAATGTAATAGTTTTTTATTAAAATGTGATAATTTTTATATTTAATGCCATACTAATCCTATAAAGATATGAAAGGATGATGGTATGGAAAATCCAAGAGCTATTGCTGAAATATTAAATCAAGCAAAGAAAATAGAGGATAATAACTTTTCTAATATGGAACATTTTACAAGCATTAGTATGTTACTTAATGCAAATGATTTAGGGAGAACAAAGGATAGGGAGTTATCAGATAAGTTTAATAAGCTCAATAAACAGATGGAAGATATCAACAAGTTAACATCAGATTTGTTAAATGATTTGGCAACTAGACATAATTAAAGTGATGGATTTTTCCATCACTTTAATTTATTCTATGGGATAATTTTTATAAAAATCTACTCGTTCTTCTAATGTAGGATGACTATAATACCATATTTTATATATATTACTTGGTCTAGGTAATCCTAGACTTTGCTTATATAACTTTTCCATGGCAGATACTGCTGACTCTCTATCTTCTGTGAGCATTATCTCATAACCATCTGCTTCGATTTCCATATATCTAGAAGCATAATTTGTAATTGGGGATCCAATAAAGGAATAAATGTTTAATACTAGTAGCAATAAAGGAAGTGCTGCTATATCCTCAAGCTTTCTAATGCCAAAAGATCCATTAGATGAATTTAGTATCCAATTAGATGTAATATATGTTAAAAACAATATAATTAAAGTACCTAATCCACCTAATAAAATGCTCTTCCAAATATGTCCCTCTACATAATGGCCTATTTCATGGGCAGTAATACTAAGTACCTCTTCCTCTTCTAGATTATTGATTGTGTTGTCCCATAGGACTATCCTCTTTGAATGAAATACCCCTGTCATATAAGCATTCATAGTCTTAGTATCTTTACTCTTATCGACCTTATATATATTAGCATCTTCTATATCTGCCTTATGAAGAAGTTGTGTAATCTCTTGCCCCAATTTCTCATCTTCTATTGATGTATATTTGTTAAATATGGGATCTATTATAAAGGGAGAAATAAAAACCATAAATACAATAACAGGGATGGCTAATATTGACATTTGCAGCCACCAAATCCTTGGACTTCTTTGTATTATATAAAATGGAATAAATATAAAAAGAGATATAATTAAATCATTTATTACAAAACTCTTTAATGCAACTTCAAGCCACCTATTAAAAGTCTGATTTGATAATCCGTATTTATGACCTAGATGAAAAGAACTATAATAATTTAGTGGAAGATTAATTAAAAACATTATGGTGAAAAATATAGCACCGTACAATAATCCTGTAAGAAACAATGACTTATTGTTCTCAATACTAAATCTTATCCTATATGATATCCTAGAAGTTAAAAATAATAGAGGAATAAGGAATTGCAAAATCAATCTAATTGCCCAGATATTCAAGCTATCTTTCCTATAACTATAAGCTTCCTCAGATAAGTTCGGGTATTCAACTCTTAATTTTTTCATATTCATATATTCACTACCTACTACTATAGCAATAAATGCTACTAAAAAAACGAAAAACAAAATGATCGTAAGTTTAAGTTTTTTATCCACAATGTCACCTCTCATATTAGACTTTGTCCCTTAATAATACTATTCTATTAAGTCTTAAAATATTATCACAATATCTATATTATAACAGATAATTCTAAGAGGATACTTATATTAGTAAATATATTTTTGTAATCTTCAGACAACAAAAAACCAGTAAAGATTCCCAAAATATCTTTACTGGTCCATAATTCCCCTGCCCCTTTGATTTTCTCTATATAATAATTATAGATCTATTTTCTTTTCTATTAAATATCCTGTACTTAAAAATGCACCTACACTAGCTAAAACATGGCTTAGTACTGAAGCAATGTTCAAATATCCATTGAAATTATTGTCAATTAATATTATTTGTTCTGCACCTGTTACGAAATCTGGTAGCATACTTAACTCATAGTAATGTGAAATACCAAAGCTGCTTAAGTTTATAAAATATGGAATTGCTCCACTAATTTTTAATATAATATAGCTTAGTACCGCATTTAGAATTAAAAATATTACAAACCATAATCCACCTATTTTCTTATTCCTAATACTAACACGACTCAAGGCCATTGAAAAATAGATTAAAATCAAGGTCATTATTGCTGACAAGCCCGATATTAATACTACTGATATCCAAACAGAATTAACCATACCCAATGCTTGTTTTACTATATTAAGCCATTCTGAACCATATAATATAATGGCCAATAGCATATTGAATAAAAATGTTCCTATGCCTAAGACTGCAAACCACATAATTGCTACTATTAGCTTTGCTCCTAGTATTTTATTTCCCGTAAGCGGTAGTGTAAAAGTTAAATAGCCCCTATCCTCATATAACTCTTTTTTAAATGAACCTATTATATGAAAGAATGCTGTTAAAAATGCTCCAAAGATAACTAATACAGATACAAATAGCATAAGTCCTTTAAATCCAGTGACATTCTGTGGAGTATTTATGTTGTCAAATTCAACGAATTTAGATACATTCATTTGTATAATAGTTGAAGCAATTATCAAGATAGATAAAATCCCTAGAATAAATTTGTAACTTCCCTTTATTTCGTATTTCATATATTTTCTCATTTTATCCCTCCTATTCTCCGAATATTTCTTTGTAAAGATCATCTATTTTCATGGATTTTTCTTCCCTTAAAGCCTCAGCGTTTCCTGTTGAGTGGATTTCTCCTTCTCTTAAAAAGATTACATCATCAAATATATTTTCCATGTCCCGTACTAAATGAGTAGTGATAAGCATTGTACTATCTTCGTTATAGTTATTTATTATAGCATCAAGTATCTGATCTCTAGCTACTGGATCTACTCCTGCTATTGGCTCATCTAATACATATACCTTCGCCTTCCTTGATAATACTAGAGTAAGGTTAAGTTTCTCTGTCATTCCCTTGGAAAGAGAACTTATTTTCATGTTTCTATCTAATTTCATGAACTTCAATAAGTCATATGCCTTGTTCTCATCAAAATCTTGGTAAAAATCTTTATAAAAATTAATAGCCTCTTGTATATTCATCCAATTATACAGGAAGTTTCTATCAGGTAGATAGGAAATAACTGATTTAGTAATTGGTCCCGGTTTATTGCCATCTATTAAGACTTCTCCTTTTGTCTCTCTTAATATCCCTGTAATAATCTTTATTAAAGTGGTTTTTCCACTTCCATTAGGCCCTAAAATCCCTACTACTTTCCCTTTTGCTATATTCAAGGATACATTATCCAATGCCTTTTTATTAAAATAGGATTTAGTAAGACCTTTGATTTCAATAATATTCTCCATTATTTATCCTCCTTTACCTTTTGATTAATTAAATCTACTATTTCATCCTGATTAAATCCTAATGATTTCATCTCTGCAACAAAATTTCCTACAATAGTAGAAGCCATTGTTTTCTTTAAATCTTTAATGATCTCCACATCCTCTGTTACAAAAGTCCCCATACCTCTTTGTGTAAATACTAAATTTTCTCTCTCTAGCTCTTGATATGATCTCTGAATTGTATTTGGATTTACTTTAAGTTCTGTAGATAATTCCCTGACTGATGCCATTTTATCTCCCCCTTTTAATTCCCCTGAAATTACTTTTTTCTTTATGAAATTCATGATTTGCACATAAATTGGTAGATTATCATTAAATAACATATTTTTCACCCCTATTCTTATTGTTCTAGTGTATTAATTATATAGTACACTAGTATTATATGTCTGTCAAGGATATTTGTTAACTTTTTATAAAATATTTTAGATAATCAAAATCAAAAGAGCTAAAACCTGTTTAAATACACATTTTAGCCCTCAATTAATTTATTAAATTTGCTAATATATTATATGGCTTAATTTACATCTATTCCACCCATCAAAATGAAACATTTGATTTTTAATATTGGTGCGTTAGGATCTGTATTGTTCCTTGCTTTGTTCTCCCATGCTCCAAGCAGTGGTACGCCAGTAACTTCAACTCGCCAATCACTAGGTACATAAATTTCTATTCCACCCATTATTACATTCAATTCTAAAAAAGCTTCATTGTTATATAGTACTGCATCCCTTAAGTCTAGGTCTATTCCACCCATTACTACAGTTGCTTTTCCACCTTTGAATTCTTGTGATTGGTTGTTTGTTTCAATTGCTCCCATCATGGTAAATGCATCAATGGTATCCTCTAAAGTTATGTTATTCATTTTTTTTTTGCCTTTTGAACCATCCATATTAAAATTAGTCCTTACTTCAACAAAACCATTTTTTGAAAAGATAACACTTAGTCCTACTAATATTAAAATAATAGGCCAAATTAATTTATAAACATTTATGTCTAGCAAATCTAGTTTATCAATTTGAATTAAACCACCAATTACTATTAAAATTAAATTTCCAGTCTTAGATGATCCCCTATCAAATAATCCTACTAAGCCAAGCAAAATCAATAAACTTGGCCAATATACTCTAAACATGTCACCAAAGGTAATAATATCAAATTGCTCCAGCAAGAAACCTCCACCTATTAGTACCAATATAATACCCCAGAAATACTTACCATTCATCTTCTCAAATCCCCCTTTTACTCACTTCTAGCTATTCACTGATTTTTCTTGACTTGTCTCCACATACCCTCATTGCCTCAATAATTGCTGTTCTAAATCCTTTTTCTTCTAGCTTAGCTACTGCTTCTATGGTAGTTCCTTTAGGTGAACATACATTGTCTTTTAGCTGCCCAGGATGTATTTCAGTTTCTAAAACCATCTTTGCTGCCCCAAGGACTGCTTGAGCTGCCATATTATATGCCTGTTTTCTAGGTATTCCCTGTATTACACCCCCATCTGCCATAGCTTCAATCATCATAAAGACATAAGCAGGAGACGAACCACATAAAGCAGTAAATCCATCCATTAGAGATTCATCTAATATTTCAGCTCTGCCAAAGCTATTAAATATTTTTAGAATCTCTTTTTTACTTTCTTCATTAATGCCATCTCCAAAGGTTAGAGCAGTCATACCTTCTCCTACCATAGCTGGAGTATTTGGCATAACTTTAACAATTAATACTTCCTCTCCCAAAGCTTTTTTCATAAAGTCTATACTAATTCCTGCTGCTATTGTAATAACTATGCATCCTTTTTTTATTTCATTCTTTATCTCTTTCAATATTTCTTCATGCATATATGGTTTTACTGCTATAACTAGATAATCTGATTCTCTTGCAACTTTTTTATTATCTAATGTAGCTCTGATTTTATATAATTTTTCTATCTTTTCTATTGTTTCTTTAGACCTAGCGGAACCCATTATTTTATCTGGAGTAATTATATTCGACCTCAATATCCCTCCTATAATTGCACTTGCCATGTTGCCACAGCCAATAAACCCAATATTCTTTTCCATTATGACACTTCCTTATTATTTAATATCTAATACTTGTGATTATAATATATCACAAGTATCCAGATTCAGTAAATAAGAATAGCTTCTAAAAAAATTTAAAGTAGCTCTTCTTGAAACTCATTGACGTAAAGTTCTAAAATGAAAAGATTAAATAAGTAGAACTTTCCTATTCGTTATAAGAAACAATCAACTAAAGACTGAATAGTTTGTAAATCTATTGACAATCTTATTTTTTTGTGAATATAATAAAGTATATACAATAATATTTACATGGCAAAGCTTATTAGAATAATATCTTAACTGAAAGGGTGATATTATGAATAAGACCAAGCTTTTTAATATAATTTCTATTATAATCCTAATCCTAATTCTTTTCGTAGGATTTTCTTATCAATTTGCTTTTTCTAAAAATGAATTTCCTAATGAAATAATATCTAAATTTCAAAGTTTTCTCTATGAATACACTAGTTTTGATGATGAATTACCTGTGCTTTTTGCTGATGATAACAATAAGTCTCAAAGCAAACCATCTTATATTACAAAAAATGATGCCCTGGAAGATATAGATTATCTATTTAGCTTGTTAAAATATGGTTACTCTGGTTATGAGTATTTTGGAGGGGATGAGAAATTTAATTCCGCTAAAGATAATATGATATGGTCAATAACTGAATTCAATGGAAAAACTATTTGTCCTAACAAACTCCTAGATATTATATATTCTGAACTAAAATTTATCCAAGATTCCCATTTCACTATAGGCAGTTATAGAATGTGTCAATTTACCAAGTATTTTTCTAGTAGAAAATATACATTTAACAGAAATGCAGATGGATTTTATACTTCTATTGATAATGAAGTTTTTTATCTAAATACAGTTAACAATGGTGATCCAGTTGATTATTTGAAATTGTCTCTAGATGACGATGGGAATATTATCTACAATCTTGGAATTTTACATGATGCTGAGGATATTTCTATATCTGTTGATATTTCATTAGTATCCAAAGATAATGCCAAAAATGAAAAGGTAAGTTTGTTTGAATACATACCAATATATAGAGAAAAGTATAATAGCTATAATTATTATGAAATAGATGATATTCCTATCTTGGAAGTAAATTGTTTGTGTAGAGTTACCCCTGAGGATAATACTATGGAAGAATTTATTAGTCATAGCAACAAATTAAGAGATAAAGAAGCAATCATCATAGACTTAAGAAACAATGATGGTGGAAACCTAATTAATGTTGAGGAATGGTACAAGGGTTTTACTGGGGAAAAACTTAGGAAAGATATTGTCAAAACAGGTCTATATACAAATACTAGTCTTACTCTAGCTAAACATAAGTTTGAAATTAAAAAAAACGAAACCGAACGAGTAAGGAATGAATGTATAGAAACTATACTTGATTATGAAAAGGAAGATTACTTTCCTGGATGGAGTAGTATAGAGTATGAAGACTTTGAACCTGTAGAAAATAATGTAAAAATATATATTTTAGTAGATAAAAATACTTCTTCTGCTTCAGAATTTCTCACATATTATCTTAAGAAATTAGATAATGTCGTTGTTGTAGGAACTAATACCAATGGATGTGTATTGACTGGTAATTCTAACTCAGCTTATTTACCACATTCAAATATACCCCTAAATATCTCCCATATAATTTATATGACAAAGGACTTTGATGATATTGAAGGTATAGGAATTCTTCCAGATTTATGGATAAAACCTGATCAAGCATTAGATAGATTAGTCAAATATATTAATAATAACAAGCAAAAATAAAGGTACATTTATCTATTTTAATAGATAAATGTACCTTTTTCTATAGCCTTCTTACTTTCGTATTTTCTGCGCCATAGGGTCAGCTATTATTTCATATCCTCCCATGCTGGCTACTGTTATCATTAATGCATTGACAATGGAAAGTATAATACCTTGAATACCGCTTGATTCTCTAGCAAATACCATTGTAAGAACTAAGGCTACAATAAAAGCATATAGTCTTACAACAGAATCACCAAATCTCTTCTTTACAATGGATTTTGTAAATTGTACTATTATTGTTACAGCAGTTGTAAGTCCAACAAAAGTAGTCAAGATATCCAGATTCATAAAATCATCAAACATTCCAAGGCCCCCCTTTAATAATAATCCTTAATTGATATTATGCTTATATTAAAGGGCTTATGATTAAATAAATCCTCTTAACCTCTCATTCCATAGATTTTTCCAATTGGTAGAGTAAACATTAAACCTACCCCAGGCTTCTCCATATCTCCTAATATTTCTTGAACAGCCTTAACCGCATTTTCTAATACTTCTTCATCTTCAATAACAGTAAATATAGTTTTATTATACGGTCTAGCATTATCTAATAAGGATCTTAATGCACCGAAAAATGGTTGATCCTTACCACCATTAGTTAAAGCACTACCCATTCCTTGACTATCCAATATTGTCGCACCTTTTACGCCTACTTCAACAAATGCATCTAATATATCGTCTAGGTATTCCGTTTCATTGAGGACTAAAAATAAAGCATCCATAATCTCACCTATCCTTTCAAAATTAAGCTGTTTTTTCCTTTTTTGCTTTTTTTATGTTCATACCATCTACTTCTCCAGCCTTTGTGATAGCAATTTTAGCTAGTATTGGTCCAACTATTTCGTATATTAGAACAGAAAATAGTATTACTGTAATAATAGAATCACTTAGCTGAGGCAATTCTTTTCTAACTATCATTGATAGACCGATTGAAATCCCACCCTGGGTAAGTAAACTCATACCTAAGTATTTAACTACCTTTTCCTCTGAATTCACAGCCTTTGCACCTATGGTTGCCCCTATATATTTACCAGATGCCCTTGCTATAATATACCCAATACCTAGTATTCCTACAGTTGATAAAACTTTAATATTTAAGCTTGCACCTGCAATTGTAAAAAACAGAAGATTAATAGGTGGTGTAAATTCATTGATTGTATTAAATATTCTACTAGAATTCTGTTTCATATTAACTAAAGTTGCTCCTATCATCATACAGGTTAAAAGAGGAGAAACATTGAAAAAGTTAGCAGCACCATTTCCTAGCAAAATAAATCCAATAATCATTGTAAGTAATTCATCCTTGTTTTTTGCCTTTTTAACCACATAAGTCATTATTATACCTATAACAAATCCAAGTGCTATAGAACCAAATATTTCAGCTAATGGATTCATAATTATTTGAATTGCAGTATAGCTTGCCACACCTGAAACCATCTTAGCTAGAGATAAACATACTCCGAATACCATAATCCCTAGTGCATCATCAATAGCTACTATTGGTAAAATAGTCTTTACAAGAGGTCCATTTGCATTTAATTCTCTTATAACCATTACTATACCTGCTGGTGCAGTTGCTGCAGACATGCTTGCTATTACAAGACTAAATGCCATCGATTGCTTCAGAGGAAAATACATTGCTAAAAAAACTATTACAAATGCTCCTATTACTTCAGCGACAGTAATAATAAATACACTTTTCCCCACTTTTTTCATGTCCTTCAGCAAAAACTCATTTCCGATGGCAAATGCAATAGCTGCCAATGCCATTTCATTTATTATATTAAATGATTCTATATCCTGTGAAGTTACTAAGTTTATAAATGAAGGCCCTATAAATAGCCCTGCCACTATGTAACCAGATACATTAGGAAGCTTGAAATAGTTAGCCAACCTTCCCCCTATTATGCCTACTACAATTATTATGCCAAGTTTGAAAAGCAAATCCAATCTAAACATTCCTCCTTAAAATATTTTTATTTCAACTCTTACGAGATAAATTATATTAAGTCCATACACATTGTGAATTAAACCCATACACATTATACAACATAAAAAAAGATAAGTAAACTTAACCACCTATCTTCTCCCCCTAAATTACCCTTTTATATCCATTCTTTTCTATGATTTCCCCTTTATTATTTATGTTTTATTATATTAATAGTTCTCCACCAGCTATATGAGTTGCAGATCCAGTCATATAGATTCTATAATCTTCATTAAGTTCTACAGTCAAGCTCCCACCTTCAGTATTCACTTGAACTTTCTTGTCCAATTTGTTTAAAATATTTCCTATGACTACAGATGCACAGGAACCTGTACCACATCCAAGGGTTCTACCAGCGCCTCTTTCCCAGGTATAGATATTAATATTATTAAAATCTATGACTTCAATGAAGTTCACATTTGTCTTTTTAGGGAAAAGAAAGTGATTTTCAATCTTTTTTCCTAAGTCATTTATGTCAATTTCACTGACATCCTGCAAAAATATGACTACATGAGGAACTCCTACTAATAATGCTGAGTATTCATAGGTTTTATTATCTATTTCAATGCTTTCTCCTATTATATTTTCCTTATCCAAGTCAACAGGAATTTTCTTTCCTTCAAATATTGGATATCCCATATCTACCTTAATCAACTGAACCTTATGATTTTCGTTAGTCTCTATATCTACATATTTTATTCCAGCCAAAGTTTCAATGGAAATATTATCCTTATCTACAATGTCATAATCATAAATATATTTTGAAAAGCACCGAATACCGTTGCCACACATTTCTCCCTGAGTTCCATCTGAATTATAATAAATCATCTTTATGTCTGCTACTAAACTATTTTCACATACCATGATTCCATCTGCACCAATGCCAAAATGTCTATCACAGACTTTTAATGCTAATTCGCTATAATCTTCCATGGTTTTTTCCATAGCATTGAAAATAATAAAATCATTACCTGCAGCAACTAATTTATCGAATTTCATATATTCCAACTCCTTATGAAATAAATTGATTATAAATAATTATATCATAATATTATATTGCATCTATATAATACTTAAGATATATATATCTTGGGCAAAAAAAAGCTTGTAGCAATGGCTACAAGCTTAGTTTTAGTGATATTTTCGTTTTATTCCAAAAAGTTCATCCTTTGTATACATTGCTATTTTATAAACATGGTCTGCAATTCTTTCAAGATTACCTATCATATCTATAAATAGAACTCCTGAGTCCACACTACAAGTTCCTTCGTTTAATCTTCTTATGTGATTTTCTTGGAATACTTCGCTCAAATCGTCAATCTTATCTTCAAGCTCAACGATCTTTTCTATGTATTTATTTTCACTTTTCTTTAAAGTAATAGATGTGTTATTAAAAATTTCAATTACAATGCCCTCTAGTTCCTTTAATTCATTAATAGCATTATCAGTAAATAAAAGGTTTGCATCAATCTTTTTATTATATAGTGAAGCTATTTCAATTACTCTATCTCCAGACCTCTCGATATTGTTCATGCTACTTATTATAGCTGGAACCATTAGGGATTGACTTTCAGTTAATTCCCTTCTCGATATCTCTACAACATAAGTGGTCAAATCCTTCTGCATACGATTTATAATATCCTCATTATCTTCAATAGCACTTAGTTTTTTTGTATCACCTGTATATACTAATTCCATTACATCTCTAATCATCTTCTCTAATATTCCAATACCTCTAATAAGTTCAGCTCTTGAAACTTCTAGTGCTGCAATAGGCGTATCCAAAAGCAGTTTATCTAATACTACTTTTTCTCCATTTCCATCATGCTTTGGTTTTATTAATTTGTAAAGGAATCCTACATAATATTTAGTTAGTGGTAAAAATAGTAATGCACTCAATAAATTAAACAAAGTATGAGAGTTTGCAATATAAACTGATATTCCTGCATTTGGAACCATTTTATCCGATATCCATATTACTATATCCATAAAAACTGGCAATGCTAACCAGGTAATTGCAACTCCAAATATATTATAAAGGGTATGAGCCCATGCAGTACGCCTTGCATTTATATTTCCTGTCATACTGGCTAGTTGTGCTGTAAAGCAAGTTCCTATATTATCTCCTAGCATTATGCAAATTGCTGACTGTAAATCTAATAATCCAGCTTGGCTAAGAATCATTACCAGTCCTACTGTGGCAGCACTACTATGTACCATGGCAGTTACGACTATACCTAATATTACTCCTACCACTGGAATGGATGCATATTTAGCAAAGAAATGTCTTAAAGCTTCACTTTCCTGCATATAGGGAATACCACTATTTAATATTTTAAGTCCTAAAAACATAAATCCAAAACCCATCAAGGCTTGACCAATATTTTTCAACTTTTTATTTTTTGAAATTGCAAATATTGCAAAACCTATTCCCAAGACGGGAAGTGCTATGTCTGTAAGCTTGAATTTAAAGCTAAATGCCATAAGCTGAGCTGTTATTGTGGTTCCAATGTTGGCACCATATATAATCCCTACAGCTTGAGATAAGTTCATAAGCCCTGAGCTTACAAATCCAACAGTTAATACTGTTACAGCAGTACTACTTTGAACAATTGCAGTAACAAAAATACCTACTAAAAATGCGCTCCAGACCCTACCTGTTAAAACAGTAAGAACTTTTTTCATCGTCTCTCCAGAGGCCTTTTCAAGACCCTCTCCCATCATGTCCACGCCATACATTAATAGAGCCGTTCCGCCAATAAGTCCAAATATTAATTCCTGCATTTTTATTCCTCCATTAACTAATTATTAATTTGTAATAGTTAGTTTTTTATCTAATTTCTCTAGGTTAAATTCATAATAAATTATACCATAGTTAACTATTAAATAATATACATAATTTAAAGCATTTTATAAGCAATATTATTTTACTTTTCGTACACATAAAAATATGCTCCTCTTTGTAATAAACAGTTCTTATTACTTAAACTGTCTACTACAAAGGGAGCATATCATAAGGGATTAATCAATATAGGTCTTAGATACTTATATCTGATTCCATAGTGCCTGACTTCTTGGCTGTATCAAAGATAGTTTTAGCTGCTTCTAATGCTTCTATAGCACTATTTATTTCCGTTTGCGTAGCTTCGCCATTTTGCATCTCTTCTAAAGCCAAGGACACTACAGCTTCGTAATCAAGCCTATCTGCTTCCGTTACCCATTTATTACTTGTTTCTATATCTGATCCATCTACACTAATACTAACTGATCCTAAGTTCATGTTTGCTTCATTGATTGCTCGTTCTAATGGCTCTTTAATCCATTCTGGGTAATCTGATTCTCCTGGTTCTTCTTGATCTCCTAGTTCTTCTTGATCTCCTGGTTCTTCTTGGCCTTCTGGTTCTTCTTGGTCTTCTTGGTCTTCTGGTTCTTCTTGGTCTTCTAGTACTTCTGGTACTTCTGGAACTTCTGGTAATTCTGGCTCTGGTGCTGGTACAGAAATAGGTGGTTGCGCTACAACAGTGTTTTGTCGCATTCTCTCTTCTTCTAAGGCTTTTCTCTTTGCTTCAAAAGCTGCTCTTGCTGCATTATCTGCAAGCTTCTTTGCATATTCTTCCGCTGCTTTCTTCTTCGCCGCTTCCTCCGCTAATTGCTTTGCAGCTTTTTGTTTCTCCAGTTGTTCCTTCAATTTATTACTTAATTGTTCATTTTGTTTTTTCAATTCTTCTTGTTTTAATTTTTCTTGTTCCATCATTTGTTTTCTTCGTTCTTCTAGTAATTTAATTTGTGCCTGTTTTTGCTTTTCTTGTTCTGATAATTGCAACGGTTTTACTTGGTTCAAGTCAATCTTTTTAATTAATTGTTCATTAACTTCATCAATTATTTTTTTGATTATATCCTGACTCACTTTATTTTGTCCTATGGCACTTTTAACAATGTTACCTATTAAATTTTCTAAATTATTATTAATCCTTTCAATTTCAGCTTGGTTTAGGTTTTGATCTTGCTGCTGTTGTGACATTAAATTTTGCAAATACTCTTCATTTTCCTTATCCATAGCTTGCTTACTCTTTAAAATTGCTTCGATAATCGCATTACTTGTATTACCAATTAAACTATCAAGATCTGCAATGTTCCTATAGTCCTCAAAATCCTCATCCATATCTCCTTCTATGCTTATCTGCTGAGATGGAAATAAAGTTGTACCACTTGAATCATCTGTATCTTTTTTTGATACATAACCAACTCCTGAAGCTATAAAGAACTTTGACTCCCCAGTTTCTGGATCTACACCTACGAGTAGAGTTGTGCCTTGAATATCCATAAATCCTTCAGGTGTCTCAATTTTAAACTCATCTTCAGAACTGGCTAGTGAAGAAGCTTGTATCCACACCGAGCCACTCCAAATGAACACTCTAGTTTTCTTAATTCCTGAGATATTACGCAAGTCTGAAATATATAACTGTGCCTTTTCTCCAATTGTTACTTCATCTTCGCTATCCAATACTTTAAATACTAAACTAGAATTTGCTTCTGTCGTGATATGGTCTCCGTGGTATAGGGCCATCCCTTTAAATACTCTAATTTTTTTGACACCACCAGCTCGACTAAGCTCTACGATCCCAACCACATCTTCCACCCGAGCCTCTCTCAAAGACTCTACAGGATGTTCCATTTTTCCCTTAAATTCTATTTCAGAGCCAATTTCCCTCAGAATAACTGTCTGATTCTCATGATCCCACTGCACATCCAGATTCATCTCTTCACTAAGAGCTCTTAAAGGCAAGTAAATTACAGATTCATCAATAAAGGGTGCTATTTCTATAGTTTTTTCAGTTTTGCTAGTGCCTTTTTGTATGATAATCTTAGTATCGTCTATTGTAAACTCTATTGTTACATCACCATTTATTACATTAATGATCTTTTCACCATCAGGGATTTCCACTGAGTATCCCATTTCTTTCCCATAGGTCAAAATCGGAACCATCATACGTCCATCAACAATTTTTGTAAGTGTATCTAATACAACCACATTGGAATCCTTAACAATCTTATTCTGTTTATCCTGTGGTAAATCCTTCGGCAGTTGATACAAGGTGAATTTACGAATCAGATTATTATAGCTGTCAGCAACTATTATACTTCCATCTTCCAAGACAAGGACATCCGTTGGGTTATGAATTTGGTTATATCCATTAATCCCATCTGCATTCCCATATCTACCCCTGGAATCTCCTATTAATGTTGTGACACATCCATTAAGCAGGTAACGAATTCTATGGTTTAAACTATCAGCTATTAAAAGCCCTCCCTCTTCTGTTACAGCTAAGCCTTTTGGAAAGTTAAATGATGATTCCAAAGCAGCACCATCTGAAAATCCTCCCTCTGCATACATTACATTAGTCTGTGAACTAGAAACACTCTTTTGTATATTTCCCGCTACGGTTGTAACGGTATTAGCCTCAAAATCAATATAGCGTAGTAATTGATTCCCCGAATCACTAACATATAGATTTCCTTTACTGTCAAGGGCAAGACCTGAAGGCTCATTGAATTTAGCTTCTTGAAGATTACCGTCTAAGTAATCACCTGCTAATTCAACCAAACCATCCATGACTTCTACAGCTCTTTGGGAAACCGCATTAAGAGTTGACACTTCTCCTTCAGTTGTGATTTTACGGATAAGATGATTTAATGTATCAGCTACATATAAGGTCCCATCTTTAGCAACAGCCACATCTAGTGGATTATAAAACCTAGAATTCTTCCCTGCTCCGTCTTGATGACCAATTAATCCATCTCCAGCTACTGTAGTTACCTGCCCATTAGATGAGATTACACGAATACTATTATTCCCTGCATCAGCAACATATACATTACCTCGCCTATCTGCTATAAGTCCTGAGGGATTGGAAAATACTGCAAGGTTGCTACTTCCATCAGACCAACCTCCTAAGGGATTGCCATATATGTCATCTTCAAAAGTAATCCCTGCATATGTTTTAACTTGTCCATCTTTTATTTGGCGTATCCGCTGGTTCATACTATCAGAAACCACTAGGGATCCGTCAGGCAATGTAGCCACACTATAAGGGGAGCTAAATGAGGCAGAAAATGGACTTCCATCCTCTAGGGTGAATCTTCCATTCCCTGCAAAAGTATCTACTCTAGATAAAACTTCCTTTTGACTTCCTGTCAAACCTTGCCCAGGAGATACAGTACCTACTGCTGTACTGCTGACTAAGACGATTACAAGCAATGCATAAATGATTGTTTTGTATGTTCTTTTCATAGTACCCTCCCAATTTATTGGTATTGTCAAAGATTAAAACATAGGATCTCTGGCAACCCTTGATTTAAAACTTGTTAATGATTGAATATTTGTTGATTGTAAATTCTTTGTTATCTAGGAATATAAAATAATAAAGGAGATATTAGAAACCAAACCTCATTCTTTTATAATGCCTTATATTTACTTAAACTGAATATGTTGGTAATTATAGTTTGTTTATTACATTTATTACCCAAATATCCTTATTAAATCCCAAAGTTTTCTGGTCTTAAATACTTGTTTGCGTATATGTCTTAATTATACGGAACCTCTCTTATATGCATAAAAAAAAGACCTATAGAAAAAATCTATAAGCCTTGATCTTACCATGGCACACCCGGAGAGACTCGAACTCCCAACAACCTGGTTCGAAGCCAGGGACTCTATCCATTGAGCTACGGGTGCATATGTAAAAAAAAATTGGCATAAGCCAATTTTTTGTGTTTGGTGCGGGAAAGAGGACTTGAACCCCCACGTCAATGACACTAGATCCTAAGTCTAGCGCGTCTGCCAATTCCGCCACTCCCGCAAGTAATCCTAAAAGGATTAATGGTGATCCATCCGCGACTCGAACGCGGGACACCCTGATTAAAAGTCAGGTGCTCTACCGACTGAGCTAATGGATCATGGTAAAATGATAAAAGTAATATGGGGTGGATGATGGGACTCGAACCCACGACCTCCAGAGCCACAATCTGGCGCCCTAACCAACTAGGCCACACCCACCATATAAATTTATCTTTGTAGCAATAACTTCCTGGGTCGAAACCATATTCCAAAAGCACTTTCCTAGTACTACCGAATTATCTCCTGCCTAGCACATCGCTGGAGCGGGTGAAGGGGATCGAACCCTCGCAGCTGGCTTGGGAAGCCAGTGCTCTACCACTGAGCTACACCCGCAAGTGAACTCAAGTTGTAATCGCTAACAATTTAAAATTATATCAGCTTCCCATGATAATGTCAATAGTATATTTCCTATTTTATTTCAATTATTTTTTCTTCAGCTAAATCACCCAATAGAAGAATTCCAACAGTGTTTTTCTTTTTATATCCTCTTGGCAAAACTGGACTCCCTGGATTCATTAAGACAATTTTTTCTGTTCTTTCTATAATTGGGATATGAGTATGTCCAAATAGCACATAATCAGCACCTACTTCTTGTGCTTTGTAATACAAATTTGAGAGCCCAAAGTTCACATTATAGTTATGACCATGGGATAAAAATATCTTCTTCCCATTTAATTCGACGATTTCATCATCATTAAAATCTAGGCTATTATAATCTCCATTTCCCCTTACTATTGTTGTTGGTATATTTAGCTCGTCCCTTAATCTGATTCCATCCTCCACATTATCCCCTAAGTGAAAAATCATATCAGGTAATCCAATAGTTTTAATACCCTGAACAACATTGTCAATATAGCCATGAGTGTCAGATATTACAAGTATTTTCATCTACTTATCCTCAAGTAATTTTATTAATTCTATTTTTAAATTTTCCAATGCTTTTGCCCTATGGGATATCTTATTCTTGATATTGTCTCCTAGCTCTCCAAAGGTGTTGTGAAAGCCTTCTGGCTTAAATAAAGGATCATATCCAAATCCCTTGTTTCCTCTCAACTCAAAGCCTATGGTGCCCTTACATTCACCATAAACCGTCATAATATCCTTTTCTTCTGTAATTAATGCTATAACTGTTTTAAAACTAGCATTTCTTTGTTCTAGAGGAAAATCTTTTAATTCTTCTAGAAGTTTAATATTATTTTTTTCATTGTTTCCCTCTTCTCCAGCATATCTTGAAGAATAAACACCTGGCTGCCCATTTAATACATCTACGAATAATCCTGAATCATCAGCCAAGACAATATAATTCGTCTGCTCCGATAATGCCTTGGCTTTCTTTATACTATTTTCTTCCAATGTATTTCCATCTTCTAAAACATCTATATGCCCTAATCCAATATCCTTCTTTGATACTACTTCTATAGGTAGGTCTTTTAGTATTTCTCTTATTTCTTTAACTTTATCTAAATTACCTGTAGATATCACAAGTTTTCTGTTCTTCATACTATTTATTAACTCCTTTTATTTATCCTATTAATTTTCCAATATGACCAAGTACATCTTTTTGAATATCTACTAACTTCTTTATGCCGATTTCAGCTAAATCTAGAAGTTCATTTAATTCTTTTCTAGTGAATGTAGCTTCTTCACCAGTACCTTGGATTTCTACGAATTCACCTTTATCTGTCATTATGACATTCATATCTACTAGGGCTTTGTGATCTTCTTCATAACATAAATCTAATATAGGTCCATTTTCACCTATGCCAACACTAATTGCTGCTAAATAACTTGATATTGGTATCTCTGATAATTGTTTGTTTTCATATAACTTATATAATGCATCTACCAAAGCTACAAAACTGCCTGTAATAGCTGCAGTTCTTGTACCACCATCTGCTTGTATTACATCACAATCTATCCAAATAGTTCTCTCTCCTACCTTTGATAAATCCACAACAGACCTTAAAGCTCTACCAATTAGCCTTTGTATCTCTTGAGTTCTTCCATCTATTCTTCCTCTAGTTGAGTCTCTAACTTTTCTTGTAATTGTTGAGGCTGGAAGCATTGAATATTCAGAAGTTATCCACCCTTTATTAGTTCCTTTTAAAAATGGTGGTACTTTTTCATCTATCATTGCGGTACATATGACTTTTGTATTTCCCATCTCTATAAGTACTGACCCAAATGGGTGCATTAAATAATTTCTAGTAATTTTTACATCTCTTAATTCGTTAAATTCTCTAGTATCTACTCTCATCTTCTCATCTCCAATTATTATACTACTTATATTCTACCAAAGATTGATGATATTATCTATAAATAATATAGCCTTGATAAAAAAGAAAGATCCTTCCTTTCACTCAGGATGACAAAATTGTCATTCTGAATGTAAGGAAGAATCCCTATAATTCTAAGCGCAGCCAAGAATCTATGTTTTAACTATTCACTATTCACTATTAATATTCGTTTGCAAATACAGGTATAGCAGTATTTATTATCTCACCGTCTATAAGTAACTCAACATTTTCAATTTCTTCAAATTGACTTAATGTTAATCCAATATTTTTAATTAAATCATCAACTATTTGCTCCCCTGTAGAACTTAAATAACTGTCATAGGATATATCTACATATGCTGTTCCATCTTTTACTTCTACTCCATGGAGCATAATATCCTTAGGTATATCTGAAAATAATCCTGCTACTTCTGGTGGTCCATCAAATAGTAGATCTAAAGCTGAATATACATTAGTCATTGGTGCAAGAGTAGGTATAGTAACTGGGATGTAATATTCAAATTCTTCATCATTCATTCCCTTATAATAAACTACTACATTTGATCTACCTTCTCCTTTGTCTCCAATTAGATTAATATCTTTTCTAGCTAAAGGTTTACTAATATCTCCACCAAATTTTAATGTTGGAGATGTTTTTCCACCTATTAAAATTTGTACTTCTTTAATAGCTGGAAATTCTGTTAATGTATATACTATACCTTTAATAAAGCTTTCTTCTTCTTTATCACTTTGGTTCTCTAGTACAACATTCTCAGAAAAATCAACCTTGCATAAACCAGTTTCTTCATTGATGGATATACCTCTTATTTCTGTGCCTGCAGGTAAAATAGGCAATAGACCTGTAGGACTTAATACTTCTCTAAGTTCTGGGCTATCAATCATATTTTTCAGTGTTACTTTTGCAATTCCTTCTTCCCAAGGAATCTTTCTCATTACGGGAACTAAATATCCTTCAGTGTTTTTAAAGTACAAAACTGTCTTTCTCATTCCATCATCTTCTTCTACGACGATATCATTTTCATCTGAGCGAACCATCTGAACTTCATCATCATCAGTTGATAGCCTCTTATCGATTATACCTTTCCCCATACTAAGGACCGTTAGACCTAAGACTATTATTAGTCCAAATAATATTATTCTTCTATTTACCATCATCAACCCTCCTAAATTGTACTATTACATTATATTAGAATAGTTGTCAGACTATGATTATTTTATCTTTTACTTTTTTAAAGATACAAATATGTAGACATTAAAAAAGTGAATCTACAAATATTAAGTTATCTTCCTAATATTTGTGATTCACTTTCCTGTGCTTTTTATTAATTAGCTTCTAGGTATTTTTCTATACCCCTTATTATTGAATCTATAATTTTATTTTGATAGTCTTCAGTAAATACAAGTTTTTCCTCTGCTGCATTTGATAAAAATCCTACTTCTACTAAAACAGCAGGCATTTTTGTTTCTCTTAGTACTACTAAGTTTGGTCTTTGAATGATTCCCTTGTCCACTGCACCTGTACCCTTCAATAATTCATCCATTATGCTTTTAGCGAAAGGATGCTGATCTACTTCTTTTATCTCAGATTTAGTTGCTGGACAATATAGTACTTGAATACCAGCTATCGAATTGTTATTATGAGCATTGCCGTGGATACTTACAAAGACATCTGCATAATTATCATTGGCTATTCTAGCTCTTTCATATAGATCTATAAACTCATCGGTATTTCTAGTCATTATTGTGTTATAGCCTAATGATTCTAGCTTATCATTTAACTTTAGAGAAATACCAAGATTTAAATCTTTTTCCCTTTTCTTTGTTATAGATGTAGCTCCTGGATCCTTTCCACCATGTCCAGCATCTATTACAATTAATCTGTCTGCAGAAGTTGTATTTTCATCTTTTCTTATGACTAGTGAAATCTTGCTATCTATTTCATTAGAAAGTAAAGTATATTCAATACTTCTTCTAAATTTGACTAATAGTTTCGTCTCTATTTCATCTTTTACAACTTTTATTTCATCTACTAAACCATCCTTTATAACTACTACCCCTTCATTTAAATCTACATTCTCTGTTGGAATAATTACTTCTAATTTCTTAGAGGCAGAGTCAAAATTTACTATATAATTAGTTTCAACAAGATTGTCTATGGATAAAAGCCTGCCTTGCTCATCTAATGTATAAGAAATATTTTCCCAGATAGACTTCTCAGGGTGGATAATTATTTTATCTTCAAAGGTATCTATTTTTATATTAGGGTCTGATACTCCGTCTTTAATATCTAATACTATTCTAACTATTTGATCTGAAGAGCTATAGTTGTTGTCAGCTAAAAATTGGGATACTCTAACTCCTTTAACGAAGCCTAAATCATAGCTATAATTGGCAAAACTAGTTCCCTTTAAATTTGAATCCATTAAATCAATTACGATTCTTTCAGGGTTGGTAAGTTTCATAACATTCATCTTCGCATTTCCTGCACCATTTACAACAATAACTTCTTTTCCATCAATTGTATCTTTTTTAATATCTTCTATAATATTTCCTCCGAAAGAAACTATTAAACCCTTACCATTGCTTCCTGGTACAATATTATATTTACTTTGACTTTTTAGATTAATTACTACTCTAGTAGTAATAGGTTCATATGAATATTGAGAGTATTGAACATTTGAGATAATATCATCATCTACAGATATGATACCAGGTGCATCTCCTGTAGCCAAAGCAAGCTTAGAGCTTTGTATGTCTATAACCAATTTATTAGAATCTGATAAAAGCATAGTTTCATATTTTAGTTCCTTACCACTATTAATAAATAATTTGTTTATATCAGTACTTCCTTTGCTAGCATAAATGTTATCTATAATACTTATGGAGGAATTATCAGCTGGCTTTTCTTCTGATGGTTTATTTTCCTCACCCTTAGTTGTATTTATATATGGAACTTTGTTCTCATCATCCCAGCCCACATCAAATCCCAACACTTCCGCTATAAAGGATAATGGTACCATGGTCTTAACTTCATTGTTTTCAAAAGTAACTAATCTTGGAATAGAGTTTTTATCTAATACTAGTTTCTCACCATTTATCACCGCAATTGCGCTATCTATGGTTAATCTTATTTCTTTGTCTTTACTAGTAATTATAGCAGTTTTTGTTTTTTGATCCCAATCTACCTTTGCACCATACTTTTCAGATATAAACCTTACAGGAACTAAAGTTCTGTCGATATAGATAAATGAAGGGGTTTCCGTACTCATAGCTTGTCCATCCATTATAATAGGTACCTGTGATACAGACACATTGTTCCCATTCATACTTACTAAAATCTTCTTGTTGCTAGCTGCATGTCCAAATTGACTAAATAAAATCATAATCATAAATAAGGACAGCATAATCTTCCATTTCTTCATTCATTCTACCCCCTTGTGTCATCTCATCTTAAGTGAAATCTGTCTATGTTATTTATATCATTTAGCCATTTAGCATGTCAACGCATTCTAAGATTTGTAATCATAATGTAATATTATTTGTCGAATATCAAGGCTTTATATAATTCATCAGATGTAGGTGGCTCTACATTAAATACTTCACCATCTTTTTCCAATAAAATTTCTTCTTCTATTACTTCACCAATGACTGTAGAATTTATATTAAGAGCATCTAGTTCCTCTTGAATCTTTGAGATGTTTTTTTCTTCGCAAATTACCAGCATTGAACCGCTAGATATTAATTTATATAAATCGATCCCTACAATATTTGCAATTTCTCTAGTCACATCTTTTACAGGAATCAAAGACTCATAAACCTTAATTCCCTTTCCAATGGCTTTCCCAGCTTCCCATATTGCTCCTAGGATTCCTCCCTCGGTTATATCATGCATATAATGAACTCCATTTTTCCCGCATATGATACCTTCTTTAACAACACTAATCATAGTATCCATATTTTGGGCTTTAGTTAATTTATCTTTTCCTATTTTATCAATCAAGACATCTTCTAGTTCTTTAGCAATTATTGATGTTCCTTCTATTGCTGCATATTTAGTAATTAAAACCTTATCACCAAGCTTTATCTTGCTTGAGTCAGGTAAATTTTCTTTATGTTGCTTACCTATGACAGTCGTACTGATTACTACTCTATTTACTGCATCTGTAATCTCAGTATGCCCTCCAATGATTTCAATGTTTAATTCTTCAGCAACTTCACCTGCATCCTTCATAATGTTTTCTAAATCTTCTTCTGTAGTAGCAGGTGGTGCTAGTATGGTTATTAAGACTCCTAGCGGCTCTGCACCGCTAGTTGCTACATCATTACATGAGATATGTACTGCTAATTTTCCAATACCTTTGGTAGCGCCTGTAATAGGGTCTGTACTCATTACGCATAATTCTTTACCAAAATCAATTATTGCATTATCCTCTCCAACTGCTGCTCTAACTAATACTTCTTTTCTCTTGTTTTTTATATTTGATAAAACTATTTTTTCTAATACATCATTAGGCAATTTTCCAATTTCCAACTTTTTTCCTCCTTGTAAAACTAAAAATTTATAAGTATATTGTATCACATGCATAACAGATTTCATACATTATGGATACACTTTTAAAGTACTATTAATAATATTTTAATGTATTTTGGATAGAATAACAGGAAGAACTAATAGTGAAAAGTGAATAGTATTCACTGAATTTGAAGGAGGTCTATATTTGATGATAACTTGTTCAGAAAAATGTATATATGAAGATGAGGGATTATGTACTTTGAAATCAGTTATCCCTCCATCTAAGACTCCAATCAAGGATTGCCCATATTATTCAGAAAAGGAAAAGGAAAAGAAAATTCAATAAGGAGCCCTTAGGCTCCTTATTTTTTATCTTTCATTAAGCATATCTGTAAGCATTTTATTAACTAGCTGTGGATTAGCTTTTCCCCTTGATGCCTTCATTATTTGTCCAACTAAAAATCCTAAAGCTCTATCCTTTCCATTTTTAAAATCAATGATAGATTGTTCATTTTCATCTAAAATCTTTTCAATTATGCCTTTAAGTTCGCCCTCATCACTAATTTGAATTAAACCTTGCTCTTTAACTATTGTTTCAGGGTCTTTTCCAGTGTCAAACATTTCTTTTAGGACTTTTTTACCTGTGTTGTTATTAATTTTACCATCTTTCACAATAGATATTAGCTGCCCCAAAGCCTTTGGAGTAAGGGATACATCTTCTATTTCCACCTCTTCATCTTTTAACCTTCTTAAAACATCTCCCATTATCCAATTGCTAACTAATTTGGGGTCATTTACATACTTAATAGTTTCTTCATAAAAAGCTGCTAAATCCTTAGATGCTGTTAGTACCCCTGCATCATAAGGTTCTAAATTATATTCATCTATAAATCTTTCTTTTTTATCATGAGGTAACTCTGGAAGATTTGACCTTATGTCCTCTATCCATTTATTATCAATTACCAATGGAGCAAGGTCACCATCTGCTGCAAATCTATAATCTGCTACCCCTAATTTTTGTCTCATTGTTATTGTTTCGTTTTTTACTTCATCCCATCTTCTTGTTTCTCTAACAGTATTTTTTCCTTCTTTTAGAAGTGCAATATGTCTTTTCTCTTCAAATTCCATAGCCTTTACTGCTCCTCTAAAGGAATTCAAGTTTTTAATTTCTGTTATATTGGTTTTTTCTCCAGTTTCAGAGTCTACAACATTTATATTGACATCACATCTCAAGGATCCTTCTTCCATCTTACAATCTGATACCTCTATATATTTTAGGGTTGCTCTTAATTTTTCTAGAAATAGTCTAGCTTCTTCTGGTGTATTCATATCTGGCTTTGTAACTATTTCTATAAGAGGCACTCCAGATCTATTATAATCAATTAAAGTATCCCCTTCTGTTGTATGGGTTTGTTTTCCTGTATCCTCTTCAATATGGATTCTCTGTAAATTTACTTTTTTTGTTCCATCTCCTAATTCTATTTCTATGAAGCCACCTTCACATAATGGCAAATCATCTTGAGATATTTGATAT
This sequence comes from Tissierella sp., assembly GCF_031460495.1. NCBI lineage: Bacteria > Bacillati > Bacillota > Tissierellia > Tissierellales > Tissierellaceae > Tissierella > Tissierella sp. The sequence continues at coordinate 238,851 of NZ_JAVKTS010000003.1, forward strand.
CCTTTTACTAAATCAGAATAAAAATAATTCTTTCTATCCATTCTTGTATTAGTTATTATATTTGAATTAAGTGCAATCCCTGCTTTTATTGCATATTCTATTGCTGTTTCATTAATCACAGGCAAAGCACCGGGTAATCCTACACATACTGGACAACAATTTGTATTAGCTTCATTTCCAAATGAATTGGCACAGGAACAAAACATTTTAGTTTTGGTCATTAGCTCAGTATGAATTTCTAATCCAATTATAGTTTTATAGCCCATTTTTTAGTCCCCCTTCCAATCCTAAACCCGCTTTAAATATATTGGCTTCTTTGTATTTATCCCCAATTAATTGTATTCCAACTGGTAAATTATCTACATATCCACATGGAATACTCATAGCACATAGGCCAGCAAGATTAACTGGTACAGTAAATAAATCTGCCATATACATAGATAAAGGGTCTTTGATTTCTCCAAACTTGAAAGGTAATACCGGTGATGTCGGTGATAAAATTACATCATATTTACTAAATGCTTTATCGAAATCATTTTTTATTAAAGTCCTAACCTTCAGAGCCTTTTTATAATGCTCATCTGCATATCCACTACTTAATGAATAAGTCCCTAACATTATTCTTCTCTTAACTTCTTCTCCAAAAGCTTCACTTCTAGAATTTATATATAATTCATCTAGGGTATTATACTCTTTTGCTCTATAACCGTATCTAACCCCATCAAATCTAGCTAAGTTGGAGCTGACTTCTGACGTAGATATAATATAATAAGCTGCAAGAGAATATTCTAAATGAGGCAAGGATATCTCCTCAATTTCAGCTCCTAATGCTTCAATTATATTAATTGACTTAGTTATTTGATCTTTTATTCTAATATCAATTTCATTTCCAAAGATTTCTTTTGGAAGCCCTACTTTCATTCCCTTTAAGTAGTTGTTGTAATCAATTTCTTCTGGGAAGCTACCAAATATTATGGTTCCCTCTGGATTTTTAAAAGATGTAGAATCTTTTTCATCATAACCTGTTATAGATGATAGCATTAATACAGCATCTCTAACATCTCTACCAAATACTCCTACTTGATCCAAAGTATTGGCCATAGATACTACTCCATATCTAGATACAATTCCATATGTAGGTTTTATACCTACTACATCACAATAAGAAGCTGGTTGCCTTATGGAACCGCCAGTATCAGTGCCTAATGATAAAGCAACTTCACAAGCCTTAACTGCTGCTGCTGAACCTCCAGAAGACCCTCCTGGAACTCTTTCTGTGTCTATTGGGTTTTTAGTATTGCCAAAATAGGATGTCTCTGTAGATGATCCCATGGCAAACTCATCCATATTAGTTTTTCCCATTATTATTCCGTCTGCTTCTTTAATTCTATTTACTATAGTAGCATTATAAGGAGGAATAAAATTTTCTAGCATCTTAGAACCACATGTAGTTCTAATCCCTTTGGTCATAATATTGTCCTTTACACCTATGGGAATTCCACCTAGTAAACCTACTCTTTCTCCATTTCTTATCTTTTCATCCACTTTATCCGCTGATTTTAAAGCTTCTGTTTTATCAAGGGTTATAAAAGCATTTATATTTCCATCTATTTCCTCAATCTTATTAAAATGTGCTTCAATTAATTCTCTACTAGTTATTTCTTTTTGATGTAGCTTCTTTTTCATTTCAAATGCTGATAATTTTGTGATATCCATTCTTCAACCCCCTTAATCCAATATATTAAATAATTTAAAATATCCATATTGTTTTTCTAATGTATTTTGTAGTACTTCTTCTCTTGTCAATCCTTCTTTTACTATATCTTCTCTAAATCTTTGATTATATTCATATACTTGATATGTGGGTTCAACTTCTGCTGTATTAACCTCGTCTAATTTTTCTATATACTTTACAATATCAGAAAACTTATTTGTGAACTTGTCTATTTCTTCATCAGAAAACTTTAGCTTTGCTAAACTAGCTATATGCTCTACTTGTTCTTTCGTAATCATTTTAATACCTCCCTTAATCTGTCTTCATTTATTATCTCGATTCCTAATTCCATAGCCTTAGTATATTTCGAACCTGCTTCTTCACCTACTATTACATAGTCCGTCTTTTTACTAACTGAGCCCGTGACTTTTCCACCCATTTTCTCTACCATATCTTTTATTTCATTTCTACTTAAACCCTCTATAGTTCCTGTAATGACTACAGTTTTATTTGTGAATATGGATTCTTTTTGTATTCCTATTTCTTCAAAATATGGCTCAACACCTTCAGATAATAATTTATCTAAACTAGATAAAATTCTATCATCATGGAAAAATTCTATAATACTATTGGCTATTATCTCTCCAACTTCTCCTACTGTCAATAATTCTTCTAGACTAGCTTCCTTAAGCTTATCTAAGGATTTGAAATGGTTTGCTAAGTCATTAGCCGTTTTTATACCTACATTTGATATTCCCAATGCATATATAAATGATGCTAAAGGTATATTTTTACTCTTTTCAATAGCCTCTAACAAATTATTCGTTTTTTTAGCCTTAAATCCTTCAAGATTAATTAAATCTTCATATTTTATTTCATATAAATCTGGTAATTCTCTTAAGTTAAGTTCCTCTAATAGTTTTTCTGCAGTTTTCTCGCTAAATCCTTCAATATTCATTGCATCACGACTGGCGAAATGAACTAACCTAGATACTAACTGGGGCTTACACGATAATGAATTCGGACAAAATATATGGACTCCATTTTGAACCAATTCAGATTCACAGGCTGGACAATGAGTAGGTTTTTCTATTTCAAAGGTCTCATCATCTGTATCTACAGTCCCCAATATTTCTGGTATGACATCATTAGATCGTCTTATAAGGACTCTAGAGTTTAACCTTACTCCCTTTCTCTCAATATCATCATAATTGTTTAAGGTGGCTCTTTTAACTGTAACACCACCAATATCTACTGGTTCAAGTATTGCAGTTGGTGTCACCTTAGAAGATCTTCCTACATTCCATACTACTTCTAGAAGTTTAGTTGTGGTTTCCTCTGCTTCAAATTTATACGCTATGGCCCATCTTGGAAATTTATTTGTATATCCAAGGACTTCTCTAGTTTTTATATCATCAATTTTTATTACTAAGCCATCTGTTAAAAGATCTAATTTATGTCTTTCTTCTTTGATAATTTCAATTTCTTCAATTATATCTTCTATTTTGTCAAATTCCTTTGCATATGGGAATACTGGAAATCTATTTTCTTTTAAAAAATCTAATATATCCCTATGATTCTCAAAGGTTTTTCCTTCTATATATGCGATATTGTAAAAATATCCAGTAAGATTTCTTTCAGCTGTTACCTTTGGATCTAAGTTTCTAAGTGCTCCCGCTGCTGCATTTCTAGCATTTTTCAATGGCTCCAGTGCATGAATATTATATTCTTCTAGAGCAGATAGAGGCATCAAACCCTCTCCGTGGACTTCTATAGTACCTTTAAAATCAATCTTTAAAGGAATAGCTTTTATAGTTTTGATTTGTGGTAAAATCCCTTCACCAATAGTACCATTTCCCCTAGTAGCACCTTGTAGCAAAAGCCCATCTTTGTAGGTAAGGTTAATTGTAAGACCATCAAATTTATATTCCATTATATATTTGGGCTCAGGAAGTTTATGGCCATTATCTCTATTATAATCCCCTATAGATTTTCTAACTCTATTGTCCCAGTTTATTAATTCACCTGTATTTTGACATTTGTCCAAACTCCATAGCCTGCCTAAATGCATATGCTTCTCAAACCTATCCACTAATTCTCCTCCAACTCTTTGAGTTGGAGAGTATGAATGTATAATCTTTGTTTCTTCCTCTAGATCTACCAATTCATCATATAGTATGTCGTATTCTGCATCACTTACCTTTGGATTATCTAAGGTATAGTAACAGTAGTTTAAATCATTTATTATCTCAATTAACTCATCTATCCTTTTTTCTTTCTCCATAAATATCACCTCACTACTTCTATTGGAGCTATGGAAAGCAATAGTCTCTTTAATCCTTCTGTATCAAAAGCAATTACAACTTCTTTATCATTATCCCTGTCTTTTAGCTGAACTACTGTACCTACTCCCCATTTCTTGTGTCTCACCTTATCCCCAATATTTACTTCTTGATTTTCATTTCTTTGAGGCTTAGGTTTTCCTTCAATAACAAATGGTCTAGGAGAAATAGGTTCCTTGTAGTATTCCTTCCTTCCAGTAAAATCATTCTTGGATGTAAAGTCTTTGACTGCTATTAGTCTCTCTCTTATGTTTTCTTTTTCTTTCTTCTCTATGCCGTCCCCCATCTCATCAATAAATCTGGAGGGTATGGTGTAATTTACATTACCATAAATTGTTCTAATCTTTGCATTAGTTATAAATAGAAGCTTCTCTGCACGAGTCACAGCTACATAGCATAGTCTTCTTTCTTCTTCTAAATCTGATTCATTATCTAATGCTCGAGCTATGGGAAATAAGCCTTCTTCCATTCCTACTAAAAACACTACTGGAAACTCCAAGCCTTTGGCACTATGGACAGTCATCATTGTAACTACATTTGTACTATCTGATGTCTTATCTACATCTGAAAGCAAAGCAATATTAGCTAAAAACTCTTCAAAGCTACTATCAGCAGTCCGTGCTTCATAATCAATAGCAACAGATATAAATTCTCTAATGTTTTCTAGTCTTGTCTGAGATTCAATGGTATCTTCCTTTTCTAGCTCTCTCCCGTATCCTGTTACATTGATAACTTCCTCAATAAGATCCTTTACTCCCATTATCTCCTTCATAGCTATAAGCCTATTCATCATATCAGCAAATGGCTTTAAACTATTCTTTGCCCTAGAATTCAAATCAATATTATCAAGGGATAATAATGCTCCATAAATAGAATCATTGTTATCTGATGCATATTTTTCTAATATATCTATAGTAGCGTTTCCTATTCCTCGCCTTGGAGTATTTATTACTCTCTTGAGAGAAATATTATCTACTGGGTTTTCTAATACTTTTAAATAAGCAACAATATCTTTAATTTCTTTTCTATCGTAGAACTTAAGTCCACCTACTATTTTATATGGAATATCCTTTCTTATGAAGGATTCCTCAAAAGAACGGGATTGTGCATTGGTTCTATAGAGTATTGCAAAATCAGAAGGATTGTACCCTTTGCCTACTAGCTCATCTATTTTTCCAGCTACAAACAAAGCTTCATCCTCTGAATCCGATAACTCATCATATATAATGGGATCTCCCTCATGGTTATCAGTCCATAGACTCTTATCTTTTCTTTCGTAGTTATTTTTTATTACCTTATTTGCTAGATTGAGTATGTTTTGTGTAGACCTGTAGTTTTGTTCTAATAAAATAGTTTTAGAACTTTGGTAATCCTTTTCAAAGTTTAGGATATTACTAATGTCTGCCCCTCTCCATCCATAAATCGACTGATCCCCATCCCCTACCACGCATAAATTATTGTGTTTGCCTGATAGAAGCTTTACCAATTCATATTGCACCTTGTTTGTATCTTGATATTCATCTACAAAGGCATATTTGAACCTTTTCTGATAATAATCAAGTATAGATGGGTTTGATTTTAGCATTTCAACAGTTTTTATTATCAAATCATCAAAATCTAAAGCATTGTATTGTTTAAGTTTTTCTTGATACAATGCATATAATTCCCCTATGTTTCTAAGATAATAATCCTTGTAGTTTAAATTAATATAAGTATCTGGATCAGTCATTGCATCCTTTAATTTACTAATCTGTGCTAATACGGAACTCTCTTTATATGTATCTTTATTAAGGTTCCTTTCTTTCAAGCATTCTTTTATTAATGTTATCTGGTCATCTCTGTCATATATTGTAAAGGATCTATTGTATCCAATTTTGTCAATATCTCGTCTTAGTATCCTAACACATATGGAGTGGAATGTGCCCATCCACATATCCTCCACATGAGTCGATAAAAGTTTTGCTACTCTATCCTTCATTTCCTTTGCTGCTTTGTTGGTGAAGGTTATTGCCAAAATATTTCCCGGGAAAATTCTTTTTTCTTCTATTAAATATGCTATTTTATGAGTAATAACTTTTGTCTTACCTGAACCTGCACCTGCTAATATAAGTAAAGGTCCATCTGTATGTAATACAGCCTCTTTCTGTCTATCATTTAATCCCTCTAGATAATCCATTAAACTCCACCTTCCTAAACATTTGTTTCTTCTTTATTTATTATATAGTATTGTACTTGAAATTTCCATTAAAAAAAGAACTCCTTCGAGTCCCACTAATAATATCATTGTTTATGTAAATTTCTAATGCTATAATAAGAGTAAATTTAATGATTTAGGGGGTTTTTTTATGAAATTAAATTACAAGCGGACCTTTTTTATAGGACTAGCATTTTTATCTATTTCTTCATTTTGGCAATTATATGATAATATCATACCACTCATTCTACAAAACACCTTTGGTATTGGTGAAACTATTACAGGATTTATAATGGCTGTTGATAATATTTTAGCTTTATTTTTACTTCCTTTTTTTGGCACTTTATCTGATAGAGTGAATACAAGGCTGGGAAAGAGAACTCCTTTTATTGTTACAGGAACGACTATAGCTGTTATTTCTATGGCTCTAATACCTGTAGGCGATAATACACAAAACTTTCCATTGTTTTTTGTATCTTTAGGTATAGTATTATTATCCATGAGTTTCTATCGTTCTCCTGCTGTTGCTTTAATGCCTGATCTTACGCCTAAACCTCTTAGGAGTAAGGCAAATTCCATAATTAATCTTATGGGAGCCGTTGGAGGAATCTTTACTCTTGCAATGATTAAATTACTAATTCCAAAAGAAGCTTCACCAGATTATTCAAATATATTTTTGGTTGTTTCCATTTTTATGGTTCTTGCTGTTAGCATTCTTGTAATTGCTATTAGAGAAAATAAATTAGCAAAGGAATTATCTCCTGATTACTCTGAAGCGAAAGAAGAATCCGTAAATAATTTAAGTAAATCCACATCTTTGGACAAAGATGTAAAACGAAGCCTTGGTTTTTTACTTGCATCCATATTCTTATGGTTTACAGCTTACAATGCTGTTACTACTGCTTTTTCTAGATATGCTGTAAAGGTCTGGGACTTGCAGGGCGGTGGCTTTGCAAACGCTCTGATGGTTGCAACAGGTGCTGCAATTCTTTCTTATATACCTATAGGAATTATATCTAGTAACATTGGCAGAAAGAAAACTATCATTGCAGGTATTATAATTATGAGTATTTCTTATTTCTTTGGATTCTTGTTTAAGACTTATTCACCTTTAATAAATGTTGTTTTTGCATTTACTGGAATAGGCTGGGCTGCTATTAATGTGAATTCATATCCTATGGTTGTTGAGATGAGCCGTGGTAGTGATATTGGTAAATATACAGGTTTATATTATACTTTCTCTATGGCTGCACAAATTTTCACACCAATATTATCTGGATTTTTATTAGAAAATATATCTTATAAAACATTATTCCCTTATTCTGTTGTATTCTCTGTGCTTTCCTTATGTACTATGCTTATGGTCAAACATGGGGATTCTAAACCTGAAAAGAAAAAAAGCACATTAGAGCATTTTGATGTGGAAGATTAGTATATAGGAGGCATTTAATGTTTTTATATATTTTTATAATTATGATCATTTTGTACCTTGTAGCTATTATGCCAAAGATATTGAATCGCCCTAATACAGATTTGTTTATGGGAAGATACTATGCTCATAGGGGGCTTCATGCTGAACAGCATATTGCCCCCGAGAATTCTATGGCTGCCTTTTCTTTGGCTATTGAGCAAGGATTTGGAATCGAATTTGATGTTCAACTGGCCAAGGATGGTGTTCCAGTTATATTTCATGACTTTAATTTAAAAAGGGTATGTGGTATAGATAAAAATGTTAATGAATTGACATTTGATGAATTGAGACAACTATTTCTCTTTGAGTCCAAAGAGAGAATTCCTCATTTGCAAGAATTAATTGATTTGACCAATGGACAGGTACCATTGATTGTGGAGATTAAAAGCAATGGTAATGCTGCTTTAACTTCTTCTGTCGTTGCTGATGCTTTAAATGATTATACTGGGGTCTATTGTGTAGAATCTTTTAATCCTTTCGTTGTTCTTTGGTACAAAAAAAATAGACCTACTATTATTAGAGGTCAGCTTTCTATGAATTACCTAAAGAATAAACCTAAGCAAAACAAATTGCTTTCTTTTATATTACAATATCTAATGACTAATTTTATTACAAAGCCTAATTTTATTGCATATGATTATAGATACTACAATAACTGCTCTTTGGTTTTATGTAGAAAACTATTCAATATTGTTACTGTAGCTTATACTATCCAATCAAAGGAGGAACTAGAATATCATTCCAAACACTTTGATTTACTTATATTTGAAAATTTCTTGCCAAATAATATAAATCCTAATGATTAACTATACTATTATATCTACTATTTCAATATTCTGAGGGTTAAAGAAGTTTATAAAATCTTCACCGGCTTTTACTATAACTTTAGTTTTATCCTGTGGGTGAATATATATAATCTTACCTGTTTCACCATTGCTAAGCAATACCTTGTTACCTACATAAAATCTTGATATGTTTTCAAGAAAAATATGTGACAAAAATGGATCTAAGGAGTCGAAGCTCTCATCCTTGATATAATCTGCAACCTTTAGTGGATTTTCTCTTTCTTTATATGTTCTTTGACTCACAAGGGCATCATATATATCACATATTGTGATTACTTTAGCGTAGGGGTGTATTTCATCCCCTTTGAGATTATTAGGGTACCCTAATCCATTTATCTTCTCATGATGATGTAATACTCCTAGTAAAACATTTTCATTGAATTTTTCAGTTTGCACCAGTATTTCATGACTATATAATGAATGTTTTTTAACTATGTCATACTCCTCAGAAGTCAGTTGTCCTGGTTTATTTATTATCTTATCTGGAACTCTAAGTTTCCCAATGTCATGAAACAGTCCTGTAATTGATAAATCGAATATTTGCTCTTTAGTGAAATTCGCCCATTTCCCTAGACTTATGGCCAATATGCTTACGGATATACTATGATTAAATGTGTAGTCATCTTTTCTATGAAGTAACCTTAATTGAGTAAGGATATCCCTCTCCTTAGATACCTCTATTGCAAAACCTTCCATCTCATTAAACACTTCATCTACTTCTACATGATTCCCATTTCTAATATCATCAAATAAGCTATCCAATTTTTCTTCAACTCTAGAATAAGAAACCATTAATTCTTGATTATAAGTATAACTATTCATTTGTTCTTTTATACAAATGGTATCTATTCCATAGATAGATAACTTTCTAATCAGGGATTTTGTCATCACTGTATTTTGAGCTATTAATACTACTCCTGTTTTTTGATTGATTACATCATTTTCAACAATCATACCAATCTCTAATTCATTAACAGTTAGGACTTTAGGCATTTTCTCACTCCCAAGACAATATATGGTAATTATTATATCACACTATCTATTATCAAAATAGGGTATAAAGTCTTATTTTTTGACAAACTTTCCTATTTCTTGATCCATCTTGCCTACATGCAATATGAGCCATTTTATAAGCTTTACGCCAAACTCTTGTACCTTTTCCTCTGAATATCCATCTTGTTGAAATAGCTCAATATGTGTATTAATCCATTCTTTGAATTTTCTATGGGTGTTCATATGTATTGTTACATCTGGATAGTTAATTTCCTTCATATAGGCTTCTTCACCATCAAAATGAAAAACTACATATTCTTGCATAAATGCCATTGTCTTTTTGACTTGCTCTAATTTTGCTTCCCAACTTCTCTCATTCTGAATAACTTCTATAAAATCTTCAGCTCGCTTGAAAAGTTCTTTGTGTTGCTCATCTATTAGCATTACACCTACTTTGTACTTATCTTTCCACATTATGGAGTTCTCCTCTTTCTTTAGTAATATTAGTTATGTACTTTCATATTTACCCATAATTCGTCAAAGCATAACATGGATCCTAAAATATAATCATTTCATAAGGTCTTAGACTCTGAGTATTTATTCTAATTAAATAAAAAAACTTCTATGTCTAATATAGATAATTAAACATAGAAGTTATGAAACTAGACCTTAAATCTATTAATAACGGTTTGTAGATTCTGCGCTAAGTTTGCTAATTCCTCACTAGCACTTGCAATTTCTTCTATAGAAGAAGATTGTTCTTCCATAGCTGCTGTTACTTCTTCAGTGGCTGCGGAATTTTCTTCTGCAATGGCGGAAAGGTTTTGCAAGGTGTCCAGTATTTCATTTTTCATCTTTTCCATTTCTTTTCCAGAAGAATTTAATACTTCAACTTCATTTTCTGATTCTTTCATAGCTTCTGATATTAATATATATTTATCCTTATTGTCTATTACACTCTTTGTTTGTTCATCAGTTATGCTAGCCAGTTTTTCCATTGTTATTACAGCATCTTGAGAATTTCTTTGCAAATCATTCACCATTTGGTCAATATCCATTGTTGAAGATGAGGATTGCTCCGCTAATTTTCTAATTTCTTCTGCTACTACGGCAAATCCCCTTCCTGCATCTCCTGCTCTTGCTGCTTCAATAGCAGCATTTAAAGCTAGTAAATTGGTTTGCTCTGCAATAGAGGCAATTACATTACTAGCCTGTCCAATTTTACCAGAGCTTTCATTTGTTTTTAGAATAACTTCGTAGATTGCCTTTGATGCGTTATTGCTTTCTTCTGTTATTTTAGATAAGTTGTCAATTTCTTTTAAACCTTCATTTACGACTTCTGTTACCTTATTCGATGCACTGGTTAAATTTTTCATATGATTTTGGTCTTCTTCAATGATATCTCCTAATAAAATAGCCTTTGATGAACCTTCTTCTGTATTTCTAGCTTGATCAGATGCACCTATAGCTATTTCTTCTGCAGTTTTTGCAACCTCTTCAGATGCAATAGCTGATTGTTGTGTAGTGGCTGTTAATTCTTCAGATGTAGCAGCCACTTGTTCTGAGGACTGGTCAATTTCTTTTACAATCTGTCTGAGGCTATCTGTTAGCTTTTGCAATCCTATTGCTAAAGAACCAATTTCATCTTTCTTTTTAAGAAAAACTTCAGGAATATCTTGTGTAAGGTCAAGACTAACTATTTTTTCTGAATGCTGTACTGCCATAATAATTGGTTTTGCAATTACATTTCCTATAAAATATGTGGCACAAACACTTATCAATAAAATGATAGATACAGCTATTATAATACCATTTCGCATTGTAGGAATTGCATCCAATACCTCTTCTTCATTAGCTGTAATAACTAGTATCCAGTCGCTTCCTTCTATAGGTGTATATCCAGCATATAAGTCATTTCCTTCAAAGAAATAATCACTGACTCCGGTTTTTTCTGCAAGCATTCTTTCAAATAATGTAGCTACTGATTGTTGGTTTTTATCGTTTTTCGCTTCCTCAATTGGGTTGTATTGATTAGCTACTCTATCTCTATTAGGATGAGCAACTACTATACCTTTGCTATTAATTATATATGCATAGCTCTTCTCTCCGAATTTAACATCATCTGTTATATTACTTAATTCCTTTTCATCTCTACGACCAATTAAGGCTCCAACTACTCTACCTCCACTTTCAATAGGAGTAGCAAACATCATTACAATTTCATTGGTCACTTTGCTAACCATAATATCAGATACATTTGTCTCACCTTTTAAAGCTCTTTTTACATATTCTCTCTCCCCTAGTTGGGATGTGGATCCATCTGAATAACGAGCAGTTCCATTAGTATCTACTATCCCAAGTTCAAGGAAGTTTGTTCTTTGTAATTGTCTTTGTAATGCGGGTCTTTGTAATATCCAATCCATACTTTGAATATCTTGCATTCCAGCTATAACTATTAAGTTTTGTTTCTGTGTTTCGATTCTACTCTCAGCAACCCTTGCACTCTCAAAAACTATTGTCTCAAGCCCAAGCTCTGCCTCATGAATAAGTGTATCACTGGCTCTCCCCACAGAGATAACACCTACGGTAATAGATGATAATAAAACCAATACGGAAAAATACACAACAAGTTTTGTTTTAATACTTTTCATTTTAGCCCTCCTCTTTAGTTTTAATAACTTTAGTTTCTTTTAATGGTTTGCTACAATATTCACAATTTCTGATATCTTTCTTCCATATTATATATTACTGTTGTAAAATCATTGTTGTATTTTGTAAATTTAATGTAAAAGACAACCTATATTTATAGGTTGCCTAAAATTCACTATTATTGATTTCTTTGAGTTTGTACATAGCTATATTAAATTCACTCTTTAATTCTTTAAATAATTCCTTTATTACATAGATATCTTTATTCTTTATATTGTCTTTCATCTTTTCTAATACACTGACAATATTACATCCACCAAAATTAGATATACTACCTTTTAACTTATGAATCTGCTTACTTAGCTCTTTCCAGTCTTCTTTCTCTATAAATACATCTATATTACCCAAATGTTCTTTTTTATAATCATCACTAACCACATCTTCTATTATCTCTTTTAGCATATCCTTATCCCCATCTATCCTATCTAGTAACTGTCTAATATTGATGTCTTCTGTTTTCCCTTGGCTTGCCATTACATCAATTATAGTTTGATAGACTACATTTGATCTAATTGGTTTTGAAATATATCCATCCATACCAATCTCCAGACCTCTTTCTTTATCTTCCTTCATTGCCGAAGCTGTTAGAGCAATTATAGGAATATGTCCCCCCCTTATCTTTTCTCTTTCTCTGATAATCCTTGTCACTTCAAATCCATTTATTTCTGGCATACAGATATCCATTAAAATTATATCTATACTATTGTTTTCCAAACATTCTAATGCCTTCTTCCCATTTGATGCAAGATTTACATTCCAATTGTTTTTCTCTAATATAGTTTTAATAATTTTTTGGTTTATCAAATCATCTTCAACAATGAGAATATTGAGTGGATAATAAATTTTATCTTTGTAATACCTATCTAAATCAGGAGATTTTGCATTAGCGTCTTCTGATTCCCCCTTTAGAAACTTCAAATTAAAACTAAATATGCTCCCTTCTCCTTCTTGTGATTTCACTTCTATATTTCCCCCCATAAGCTCAAGGAGTTTTTTTGAAATTCTAAGCCCTAGACCAGTCCCCCCATATGTATTTGCATCTGATGAGTCCAATTGATTAAAACTTTCAAAGATCCAATCTATCTTTTCATTAGGTATCCCTATTCCCGTATCTATTATAGCAAACCTAAATTCTACAGTTTCTGCATCTTCGTAGTTCTTATCTACCTCAAGACTGACAGACCCTTCTTCAGTAAATTTTATTGCATTTCCAATAATATTAAATAGTATCTGATTTAATCTATCTAAATCCCCAATAATATTATCAGGAAACACTTGATTTATTCTATAGTAAAATTCCAAGCCCTTTTTATTTGCCTGTAATTTAAAATATTTATCTATGTCACTAAGATATTTTGATAAATTAAATCTATTATTCATTTGTTGGATTTTTCCAGCTTCTATTTTAGACATATCTAATACATCATTTATAATTGATAGAAGCCTGTCTGCAGAAAATTTCAACATATCAATATATTCATTTTGCTTACTATCTGTCTCTGTATCTTCTAATAATTCTATGAGGCAAATAATTCCGTTCATGGGGGTACGTATTTCATGACTCTTCTTTGCTAAGAATTTAGTTTTTAACATACTTAACTCTTCTGCCTTATTTTTTGCTCTGTCTAACTCCTTTTGATACTCCATCATAGTTGTAATATCCTTGAAAGATAATATTACTCCTTCTATGCCTCTATCTGCATTGAGCAAAGGTGTCGCAGTTATAAGAAAATATATAACTTGTTCCTTTAATTTATATTGAACTTCATAAGTATAATAGTCTTCGCCACTTTTTATTTTTGCCATAGGACAATCCATTGAATTACAAATGGGATATGTAAAGAATTTATAGCATTTTTGATTTAACAATTCACCTTTTGCTACTCCAAATAAATTTAGCAACCTTTTATTAACCTCGATTATATTAGAGCAATTATCTATTATACACATTCCATCTGCTGCATTCTCAAATATCTGTTCTAATAGGATATATGCATTTTTTAGTTGTTCTTCACTCTTTATTTTAATCAAATATTTCACCTCAAAATTTTTCATCTAAAAATACAATCATTAAACATTTTTCTATAATTATACCATCTTTCTACTTTCTTTAAACTAATCCACTTTTTGTCTTTTATGGCTGTTTTGACTAAAGTAATTTCTTGGATTATAATGAAATAATGACTTTAATCAAATAACATGGAGGAAGTAATTATGGAAAATCAAGTACTAATAGTTGAAGATGATATTATAAATTTAAAACTCTTAAATTCAGGATTAAGTAAATATGGGTTTGATGTATTAAAAGCAAAGACTGGAAAAGAAGCTATAGAGCTGCTAGATGATCATAAAATAGTTGCGTCTATACTTGATTTAAATCTCCCAGATACCAATGGATTTGAACTACTAAAGTATATTAGAAATCATCCAATTCACAAAGATTCTGCCATATTAATAGTTACAGAAAATGATGATAAGTTGGATACTATCCTAGGTCTTGAAATGGGAGCAGATGATTATATAACAAAACCATTTCATCGCAGAGAACTAATAGCTAGATTAAAATCAGCCATAAGGAGAGTTGGAAGTATTATCAATAAAACTTGCATTCTAATAGCTATCTATGATTTGAAAATAGATATGGAGAGAAGAACAGTTATGAAAGATAATGAGATTATAAACCTATCCTTTAAGGAATTTGAGATATTATATTTGTTAGCATCTAATCCTGGTAAGGTCATATCTAGACAAACCATATTAGATACAATGGGAGGTATAGATTATAGTCCAGACACTAGAGTTGTAGATATGCATATTTCTTCTATTAGAAAAAAACTTAGGGATACAAAAACACAAAAACAATATATTGATACTGTTAATAGCGTTGGTTATCGTTTTAGACAATGAAAAAGGCAATATCTACTATAATAGTTATCGCCCTGAGTTTGTATTAATTAAATTATGATGTCTAATATTTCAACATCTTGTTCCTTTTGAAAATCAATAAACTCTTCTCCTACTTTAACCATTGGCTTAGTCTCGTCTTGAGGGTGTATATACACTATTACCCCCGTTGTACCGTTACTTAGCAATACCTTATTACCAACATAGAATTTAGATATGTTCTTCAAGAATATCTGAGTAATATAAGGATCTAATGAAGAAAAACTCTCTCTTCTTAAACAATCCGCTGCCCTAAGTGGTGAATCCTTATCTTTATATACTCTTCTAGATGTAATTGCATGATATATATCACATATAGCTATTATTTTTGCAAATTCATGAATTTTATCTCCCTTAACACCATTTGGATACCCTGAACCGTCAATCCTTTCATGATGTTGTAATACTCCCAGTAAAATATCATCGTTGAATTTATTAGTCTGTGCAAGCATCTCATAGCTATAATAAGAATGCTTTTGCATTATTGAAGATTCTTCCTCAGTCAATTTGCCTGGCTTTTTAACTATTTCATCTGGAACTCTAAGCTTTCCAATATCATGAAATAATCCTGCAATTGATAAATCTAAGATCTTTTCTTCTGAATAATCTAACCATTTCCCAAGAGCTATGGCTAATACACTCACACCTAGACTATGGTCAAAAGTATAATCATCTTTCTTATGAAGTAGCCTCATTTGTGTCATTATATCTCTCTCAGAAGAAATCGCATTTACAAAATACTCCATTTCCTTTTCTATATTTTCTGATTGTATGTTCTTACCGCTTTCAACCTCAGTAAATATATTATCTAAAGATTTTTCTACTTTAGAATATTCCTTTGCTAGTTTTTCATTTTTCCATCCTTCTGGTATTACCTCATCTCTAATAAATATAGTTCTTACTCCATTCATGACTAGTTTGTCAATATAAGCTCTTGTCATTGCAGTTCCACTTGGTACTAGAATTGCTCCAGTTTTACCATCCATTAAGTCTCTATCCAAAACCATGCCTATATCTACTTTATCAATACTCATTAGTTTACTCAACATAGCACCCCCAAGCTAACTATATCACTATAGACTTGTCCATATAGTTAGAATTAATGTTTCTTCCATGCCCATTTATGTTTAATAAATATTATGAATGATTGCCTATTCTTCTTCTATTACACCCAGTTTTTTAAGAATCATATTATATCCTTCTGCACCATAGTTTAGTGACCTATTAATTCTACTTATTGTCGCGGTACTAGCTCCAGTTGCATTTTCTATCTCATTATAAGTCTTATTGGACTTAAGTAACTTTGCTACTTCCAGTCTTTGGGCTATTGCTTGGATTTCTTTTATTGTACATATATCTTCAAAAAACCTATAACATTCTTCTGGGTTATCTAGCTTAAGTACAGCCTCGAAAAATCCGTCAACTTGACTAGATTTTATCTTTGAATTAAATTCCATTTTTATCCTCCTTCAGTTATAACAAAGGCTGGGGCTAAGCCCAGCCATCTTTTTAGAACAATCCTACAATTTCACCATTTGGTAATATATCTATATTGTTTGCAGCTGGAACTTTAGGTAATCCTGGCATTGTCATTATTTCTCCAGTTAAAGCTACTAAGAAACCAGCACCATTTGATACTTTTATATCTCTAACTGTAATCCTGAATCCTCTAGGTCTACCTAATAAAGTTGGATCATCGGAAAGAGAATATTGTGTTTTTGCCATACATATTGGTTTCTTATCTAAACCTAATTTTTCTATATTAGCTATTGTCTTTTCACAAGATTTTGTGAAGTCAACTCCATCTGCACCATAAACTTCTTTTGCTATTGCTTCTATTTTAGCCTTAATTGAAGCTTCTACATCATATATAGGGCTGAATTTAGATTCTTTAGTTTCACATACCCTTACTACTGCCTCAGCCATAGCTATTCCGCCTTCTCCACCTTTGCCCCATACTTCTGATAGAACAGCCTCTGCTCCCAATTCTTTACATCTATTAAGAACATAGTCAACTTCAGCTTGAGTATCTGTTGGGAAGTTATTTAATGCAACTACTGCTGGTACTCCAAATTTATTTACATTTTCTATATGTTTCTCTAGGTTTTCAAATCCCTTAGCCAATGCATCTAGATTTTCTGTACCTAATTCATCCTTCTTAACTCCACCATTATATTTTAATGCTCTTACAGTAGCTACTATAACTGCTGCATCTGGTTTTAATCCACCAAATCTACATTTAATATCAAAGAATTTTTCAGCACCTAAGTCTGCACCAAATCCTGCTTCAGTTACAGTATATTCTGCCATTTTTAATCCTAATTTTGTAGCTAACATGGAGTTACATCCATGAGCGATATTTGCAAAAGGTCCGCCATGTATAATTGCAGGCGTGTTTTCTAAAGTTTGAACAAGGTTAGGATTAACTGCATCTTTCATAAGTAATGCAACTGCACCTTGAGCATTTAGGTCTTTAGCAAATACTGGACTTCCATCGAATTTATATGCAACTATTATTTCACCAACTCTAGCTTTTAAGTCTTCTAAATCTTTTGATAGACAGAAGATAGCCATAATTTCTGAAGCAACAGTTATATCAAATCCATCTTGTCTAGGCATTCCATTTGGTTTGCCACCTAATCCTACGACAATATCTCTTAATGCTCTATCATTCATATCCATAACTCTTTTCCAAACAACTCTTCTTGGATCTATATTTAAAACATTTCCTTGATGGATATGGTTATCTAATAAGGCTGATATAAGATTATGTGCTGAAGTTATTGCATGGAAATCACCTGTAAAATGTAGGTTAATATCTTCCATAGGCACAACTTGGGAATATCCTCCACCAGCTGCTCCACCTTTAACTCCAAAACTCGGTCCAAGAGAAGGTTCTCTAAGAGCTGTTATGGCAGTTTTTCCTATCTTATTTAATCCCATTGAAAGACCTATATTAGTTGTAGTCTTTCCTTCTCCAGCTGGTGTAGGATTGATTGCCGTAACCAAAACTAATTTTCCATCTGGTTTGTCCTTCATTTCTTCTAAAAGGCCTAAGGAAACTTTTGCCTTATACTTACCATAATGTATTAGTTTATCTTCATCAATTCCCAACTTTTCTGCCACCTGAGAAATTGGTAACATTTTCGCCTCTTGAGCGATTTGAACATCTGTTTTCATGTTGATTCCTCCTTGAATAATATAATTAATACTACAATAAATAGATTGAGTATATACCTAAAAACATATACCCTATTTTGTCATAATTCAACAATTTGTCACAAATTTCATATACAGGAATATAATACTACACTATTATATAGTATTATATCAGAACATAACAATTTTGGAAATCTTTTTAATAATTAAAAAACAGGATAAATCCTGTTTTTTAGAAACTACTAATTATTTTATTATCTCCAATATCTCTTCTATAATACATACCTTCAAATTTTACTTTATTTATATTGTCATAAATCCTTTCTCTAGCTTCATCAATAGTTTTTCCTAAGCTAGTAATAGATAAGACTCTTCCTCCATTTGTAACTAAATTACCATCAGAATACTTTGTGCCATTATGAAATACTATAATATCTTCATCTAATTCATCTATTCCTGTGATCTTATGACCTTTCTTATATTCATCAGGATAGCCTTTAGATGTAATTACAACAGTGGAACAAGCCTCATCTTTCCATGATAAAACAGATTTATTTAAATTGCCACTGATTACCTTTTGAAATATCTCTATGATATCTGTTTCTAATCTAGGTAGAATAACTTCTGTCTCAGGATCACCAAATCTTACATTAAACTCTAATACCTTCGGTTCTCCTTCTATAATCATAAGTCCAATAAATAGTATTCCTCTAAAATCCATGTTTTCTCCTTCAAGACCATGCCTTATAGGATTTAATATATCCTTTTCTATCTTCTTGCTTAATTCTTTATTAAATAATTTACTAGGGGATAAACAGCCTATTCCTCCAGTATTTGGTCCCCTGTCTCCCTCATATATCTTTTTATAGTCCTGAGCCGATTCCATTGGAATAATTACTCCTTCAGTAATTAGGCATAGAAGAGATGCTTCAACACCATCTAAGAATTCTTCTATAACTACTTTATCTCCTTCTTGACCAAAGGATTTGCTTTTAAGAATATTTTCTAAGGTAGCAATAGCTTCTTCTTCTTTATGGCATATAATTACTCCCTTACCAGCACATAAGCCATCAGCTTTAATGACTAAGGGAAAGTTAAAATCTTTAAGCCCAATAATTGCCTCATCTAAATCTGTATAAGACTTATATCTTGCTGTAGGAATATTATATTTCTCCATGAATTTCTTAGAAAAGTCTTTGCTGCCTTCTAGTTTAGCACATTCTTTATTTACTCCAAATATGCTCAATCCCTTTTCTTTAAACCTATCTACTATACCTAGTACAAGAGGCATCTCTGGTCCTACTACAGTTAAGTCAATCTTGTTTTCTATAGCAAAGTTTAATAGTTTCTCAATTTCATCTACATTTATGTCTATGTTCTCTGCAATTTCAGATGTTCCTCCATTACCGGGAGCACAATAAATTTTTCTAACTCTTTGACTTTGAGCTATCTTCCAACATAGTGCATGTTCTCTGCCACCACTACCTATTACTAGTATCTTCATATTCAAACCTCCTAAAGATTAATGTTTAAAATGCCTCATGCCAGTAAATACCATAGTCATGTCATTTTTATTTGCTTCCTCTATTACTTCCTTATCCTTTATTGATCCTCCAGGTTGTATTACTGCTTTTATATTTGCTTTAGCTAAAGCCTCAATTGAATCCTTGAAAGGGAAAAAACCATCTGAGGCTAATACGCTTCCCTCTATTTTTACTCCTGCCCGTTCTATGGCATTTTGCACTGCCCATACTCTATTTACTTCACCTAGACCTATACCTACAGTTCCTTTGTCTTTTGCTAATATTACTCCGTTGGATTTCACATTTTTAACTGCTTTCCAAGCAAACAACAAATCCTCTATCTCTTTTTCCGAAGGTTTTCTATTGGTGACTACTTCTAATTCTTCATTAAATAGCAAATTGTCTCTTTCCTGTACTAAAACTCCACCCAATACTTTTTTTATATTTAGCTCTGTGTATTTTTTATCAGTTATATCTTGAATTTGCAAAATCCTAATATTCTTTTTTCTAGATAGTATATCTATTGCTTTTTCAGTAAATGAAGGTGCAATTATTACTTCAATAAAGATTTCAGCTATTTTCTTGGCTACTTTTTCATTTACTTCCCTATTAAAGGCTACAATTCCTCCAAAAATAGACTCCTTATCACATTCATAGGCCTTCTCAAAAGCATCTACTACATCTTCTCCAGATCCAATGCCACAAGGATTAGTATGTTTTACTGCAACTACTGTAGGTTCACTATATTCCTTGATAATTTCAATTGCACCATTGGCATCATTAATATTATTAAAGGAAAGTTCCTTTCCATGGATCTGTATTGCCCCTGCTAATGTACCATCTGTCTTTTCTACTTCCTTATAGAAAGCTGCCTTTTGATGTGGGTTTTCTCCATATCTTAACTCACTCATAGATTTATATCCTAAAGTCAGTAGCTCTGGAAAAACTACTTCTTCTATTTTATTGAAATAATTTGAAATCAAAGTATCATAATAAGATGTATAGTTGAAAACCTTTCTTGATAAATACCTTCTCGTAAAGAGTCTTGTATCACCATTCTGCTTTAACTCTTCCAATACAATTTCGTAATCCTTTGGATCCACGATAACTGTCACATATTCATAGTTTTTTGCTGCAGCTCTAATCATAGAAGGACCACCTATATCAATGTTTTCAATTATTTCTTCATGGTTTACTCCAGGTTTTTTTATTGTATCCTCAAAGGGATAAAGGTTATTTACTACCATATCAATGGATCCAATTCTCATATCATTGATGGTTTTTACATGATTTTCATCATCTCTTTTATATAATAATCCTCCATGAATATATGGATTAAGTGTCTTTACTCTACCATCTAATATCTCAGGAAAATCAGTAATATCCTGTACTTCTCTTACTCCGATTCCTGCTTCTTTTAAGGTCTTAAATGTTCCTCCAGTTGAAATTATTTCCCAACCTAACTTGCTTAATTCCAAGGCAAATTCAATAATTCCTTCTTTGTTGTAGACACTAATCAATGCTCTTTTCATCATATCACTCCTAATAAGTAATAACTTTTCTTCCATCAAGGCTTATTCTTTTATCACAATATAATTTTACTGCTTGTACTAATAGCTTATGCTCTACATCAAGGACCTTTTCCTTAAGACTAAGGGCAGTATCTTTACTATCTATACAGACAATGTCCTGAAGTATAATTGGTCCTGTATCTGTTCCCTCGTCAACAAAGTGAACTGTAGCACCTGTTATTTTTACTCCATAATCTAATACTGCTTGATGTACTTTGTCACCATAATATCCTTTCCCACTAAAGCTAGGTATCAAGGAAGGATGAACATTTATTATCCTTCCACTAAATTCTTGGATGAATTTCTTGGATAGTACTTTCAAATACCCTGCAAGTATAATTAGTTCTATATCTCTTGCTTTAAATAGTTTGATCAATTCCAGATTATATTCTTCTTCACTATGGAAAGACTTTCTATCTAAAAACAAACTATCTATTCCTGCATTGGCTCCCCTAGTTAATCCATAGGCTTCTTTTCTATTGGATATAATGAGCTTTATTTCTCCATTTATATTTCCAGATTCAATATTATCTATTATAGCCTGAAGATTAGTTCCTCCACCAGAGATAAGAACTCCTATGTTTAGCATAGGACTACACCCTTATCTCCTTTTTTAATCTGGCCTAATACTACATATTCCTCTCCTACTTTTTCTAAATAGCTTGTAATATCCTTTAGTTCATCATTCTTTACTGCCATGACCATACCAATACCCATGTTAAAGGTTCCGTACATCTCATCATGCGCTATATTGCCCCATTTCTGTAATAGCTTAAATATATTTGGAGTCTTTATTTTAGAAACATCTATATGAGCTGTTAGCCCATCTGGTAGCATCCTAGGTATATTCTCATAAAAACCACCTCCAGTTATATGGCATAAACCTTTAATATTAAATTTTTCTATCATATCATATACAGGATTAGTATATATTCTAGTTGGTTTTAGTAGTTCTTCACCTAAAGTGCATTCTAGCTCATCAATATACTTATCTAAGGATAAATTTTCTTTATCAAATATTATTTTTCTAACAAGGGAAAATCCGTTGCTATGAACTCCACTAGAAGGTAGTCCTATAATATGGTCTCCTTCTTCTATGGTAGAACCATTTATTATTTTTTTCTTATCTACTACTCCTACGCAAAATCCTGCAACATCATATTCTTCATCTTGATAAAATCCTGGCATCTCAGCAGTTTCTCCGCCTATTAATGCACATTTGGCCTTTATACAACCATTAGAAACACCCTCTACTATACTGGCCATTTTCTCAGGTACTAGCTTCCCTGTGGCAATATAGTCTAGGAAAAACAAAGGTTTAGCACCTTGGCAAAGTATATCATTGGCACACATGGCTACACAATCTTCTCCTATGGTATGGTGTTTATCCATCATAAAGGCAAGCCTTAGCTTGGTACCTACTCCATCTGTTCCTGACACTAATACTGGCTCTTCGTATGATTTAGTGTCTAATTGAAACAATCCTGCAAATCCGCCTATATCAGATAAAACTCCAGGAATATGAGTCTTTTTTATCATACCCTTTATAAGTTGTACCTCTTTATATCCAGCTTCCTTATCTACTCCTGCATCCTTGTATGTTAAGCTCATGGTAAATCCTCCTTTTCTAGTGAATAACTAACAACTCTTCACTCTTCACTTTTCACTCTTCCCTATTGGATAGTCCCCACTCAAGCATCCTGTACAAAAATCCTCTCCGCCTGCGGACTTTAGCAAACCTTCTAGAGATAAATAGGCCAAGGTATCTGCACCTATTAACTCTCTTATTTCATCTAATGACATTTGAGCTGCTATTAGATCTTTACTATTAGGTGTATCCATACCTAGATGGCAGGAGTGAAGCACTGGTGGTGATGATATCCTAACATGGATTTCTTTAGCTCCTGCATTTCTTATCATTTGAACAGTTCTCTTGATAGTAGTACCTCGAACTATGGAATCATCTACTAAAATTATTTTTTTACCTTCAACATTTTCCTTCAATACATTGAGTTTAATTCTAACTCCTTGTTCTCTTAATTCTTGAGTTGGTTCTATAAAAGTCCTTCCAACATATCTGTTTTTAATTAAGCCTTCTGCATAAGGGATTTTTGATTCCTCTGCATATCCTATAGCTGCAATGGTACCAGAATCTGGAGCACCGATTACAATATCTCCATCTACTCCTGTTTCTCTAGCAAGTTGTTTCCCTGCTTCTATTCTTGATAGATAAATACTCTTTCCATCTAACTTACTATCTGGCCTTGCAAAATATATGATTTCGAATAAACATAGTTTCTTATTTTTCTTTTCTTGCTTTATGGATTTTAGTCCATCTTCGTCTATTACTACGATCTCTCCTGGTTCTATATCCCTGATGAATTCTGCTCCGATAGTATCAAAGGCACAGGTTTCCGACGCTAATATATAGTCATCACCAAACCTACCTAAGGAAAGAGATTTTACACCAAAAGGATCTCTTGCACCAATAAGTTTATCT
This sequence comes from Tissierella sp., assembly GCF_031460495.1. Classification (NCBI taxonomy): domain Bacteria; kingdom Bacillati; phylum Bacillota; class Tissierellia; order Tissierellales; family Tissierellaceae; genus Tissierella; species Tissierella sp. Next base: position 262,815 of record NZ_JAVKTS010000003.1, read on the forward strand.
GTTGTCATCATAACTAATCCATAGGTTCCTTTTATTGTATCTAAAGCCTTAATTATAGCGTCTTCTACATTATCCTTATGATATCTTGCGATTAAATTAGCTATTACCTCTGTATCCAATTCTGATTGAAATATGGCACCGCCATCCTCTAGTTCGTCTCGTAAATTTTCAAAATTTACTATGGCTCCATCATGAGCTAATGCAAGAGCACCCTTCTTATATCCTACAACTAAAGGCTGTGCATTTGTAGTAGTTGTATCACCTACAGTTGCATATCTAATATGCCCTATACCTAGATTTCCCCTAAGTCTTTCCATGGTTTCCTTTGGAAACACCTCATGTACTAAGCCTAAATCCTTAAAGTAATCAACGAAACCATTGTTATTGACTGCAATCCCAGTACTTACTTGCCCTCTATGTTGAAGTGCATATAATCCATAATATATTATCTTCGATACATCATTTCTTTCTTTGCTGTAAATACCAACAACTCCACTCAAGCTTACACCTTCCTCTATATTATGAATTTAATTCTTTATCCATTTTATCTGATTCTTCTGCTATTTCTTTTTTATATTGCTTGAACTTTTCTCTTAATTCAGGGTATTTTATGGATAGCATTTGTACTGCTAAAAGTCCTCCGTTCTCTCCTCCGTCTATGGCTACAGTAGCTACTGGGACACCCTTTGGCATCTGTACTACTGAAAGAAGAGAATCTAATCCATCCATGGTGGAGGATTTAGCTGGGATGCCTATCACGGGTAAGGGAGTCACTCCTGCTAATACCCCAGCTAAATGTGCTGCTTTTCCAGCAATTGCTATAATTACCTCCGTACCATTTTCCTCAGCCCTTTCTGCAAACTCAATAGCCTTATATGGTGTTCTATGGGCCGATATTACTCTTGTTTCATACTCTACTCCAAATCTGTTTAAAATTTCACTTGCCTTCTCTCCAATTCCTCTATCTGATATACTTCCCATTAATATGCTTACTTTCATTATATTCAACCCCTATTTAAAGTAATTTACACCTGATTCAAATATCTTATGTTTACCTAGTTTTTCTGAATTCTTATATAATCCATCACCAATTCTATCTATGGAAGAAATAGTACCAAGGACTCTTCCATCAGGGCTAGTCATGGATTCTATATTGAATAAGGATCCCGTTAGATTTTCATCAGCAAATTGAGTTGATATTTGAGCTTTAAAGTTTTCTACATCCCCTATTATCCTACCTTCCTTTGTAGCTATTGGAGCAGTAAATATATCTCCAACTGTCATTTCATTAAACCAAGGAGATAGATTTGAACTGACTTTTACATTTACCATAGATGAGATGAATTGACCTCCTTTATTATAAACAATGTTCATTCCATCTGTATCTGCGATAATTCCATTTTGAATCAATCCTAATTTCATCAATCCCAAGAACCCAGCACCTATACCAAGTATAAGTCCATCCCTATTGACCAGATGATTGTTGATTTCTTCTTTTATATATGAATTACTCAGTATAAGTTTCATTAATTTTCCACCAGTCTCCGGTTCATCTCCTAATAATGAGCCATTTGGGAAAGCAATTATTTGATAATCTTTAATCCTTCTTGCTAATTCTCTATAAGATTCTTCCATATCCTTTAAGGATAAGGTCTTAAATATGAAGGACTCCACCTCTGCCCCAGCAACTTCAAAGGATCTAGTCATATCATATTCTCCGTGGCTTCCAGTAAATATTGGTATTAAAACTTTTGGCTTGGCTATAGATATTTTTCTTGTGATTATATTACCTTCTCTATAATCAATTTTCTCTATACTAGACTTTTCTCTATATACTGGAAATACTTCTTCCAATGGTTCTTCAAAGTCTCTAATCAAGGAATCTATCTCAATAATTTCTCCATTTAGCTCTATATGCTCTTCCCTTGAGGTTCTACCCAAGACAAAGACTGAGGACGATCCTTTTTCTTTGACAAAATTTAATGATTCTCCTCCATTCTTTAACTCAACTATTATTGATCCATATAATGGTTTAAATAAGATATCTTTACTTGTTTCATCAAATTTAAACCCGATTTTGTTACCCATAGCCATTTCAGCAATTGACCTAGCTATTCCACCAAATTTAACAGTAGAAGCTGAAATTATTTCTCCTTTATTTATCAATTCCTTAATTATAGAGTAGTTTGATTTCAGTTGATTAAAATCAACCATACCATTTTCATCTACATCTAATTTGATTAAAGCAATAGTTGAACCAATATTCTTAAACTCAGGGGAAATAATGTTTTCTACTTTATCCGTAGTTACTGCAAAGCTTACTAAAGTTGGTGGAACATTAATATCCTCAAAAGTACCACTCATACTATCTTTTCCACCTATACTTGGAGTATCCAATTCTTTTTGTACAAGAAAGGCACCCAGTAATGCAGCAAATGGCTTACCCCATTTACTTGGATCATCGCCTATCCTTTCAAAATATTCTTGGAAGGTCAGTCTTACTTTCTTGTAGTCCCCACCCATAGCTACTATCTTTGCAATAGATTCAATAACAGCATAATAGCCTCCATGGAAAGGACTCCATTTTGAAAGTTTTGGCTCGTAGCCATAGCTCATTAAAGAGCAGGTATTTGTCTCTCCTTCTAATACAGGTATTTTAGCTACCATTCCTTCTACTGGAGTAAGACTATGTTTTCCTCCTAAAGGCATCAATATTGTACTAGCCCCTACAGTATGGTCAAATCCTTGAACTAGACCCTTTTGACTACAAATATTCAAATCTCTCATGTTATGAATAAATGCTTCTTTAATACCTTTTTCTTCAACATGAGCTGGAAGTCTATTAAAATATAATTCTTCAATAGGTTGTTCTATTTTAACTTTATTCTTTTTTCTTATTCCATTGGTATCTAAGAAATCTCTCTTGATATTGACAATAGTCTTTCCTCTCCATACCATTTTAAGTATCTTTTCTTCTGTAACTTTGGCTACTACTGTCCCTTCTACATCTTCTTCTTCCACAAAGGACATGAATTTTTCTAGATTTTCTGGAGCTATGACCACTGCCATTCTCTCTTGAGACTCTGATAGCGCAATTTCTGTACCATCTAAGCCTGGATATTTTAGTGGAACCTTATCCAATTCAATAAAAAGACCATCTGCCAATTCTCCTATAGCTACGGAAACTCCACCAGCTCCAAAGTCATTACATTTTTTTATCATCTTTGATACTTCTTTATTTCTAAATAGTCGAACTATCTTTCTTTCTACTGCTGGATTTCCTTTTTGTACTTCTGCTCCACTAGTGTGTAGAGATTCCTCTGTATGCTCCTTAGATGAACCAACTGCTCCACCTAAGCCATCACGGCCAGTCTTTCCCCCGACTAAGATTATTAAGTCTCCTGGCTCTGAATTTCCCCTATATACAGCTTCCTTTGGAGCTGCAGCAACTAATGCTCCTAATTCCATTCTCTTAGCCACATATCCTGCATCATATATTTCTCTCACAAAGCCTGTTGCAGCGCCTATTTCATATCCATAGGAGCTATATCCTGCTTTAGCTGTCTGAGTAATCTTTCTTTGAGGTAATTTCCCAGGTAATGTATCTTCATATCTTTGTCTTGGATCTCCTGATCCTGTGATTCTCATAGCTTGATATACATAAGCTCTTCCTGATAATGGGTCCCTTATGGCTCCTCCTAAACAAGTGGATGCACCCCCAAAAGGCTCCATCTCTGTAGGATGATTATGTGTTTCGTTTTTAAACATCAATAACCATCTTTCATTTTTTTCGTCAACATCCACATCAATTTCTATACTAGCAGCATTGACTTCATCAGATTCTTCCTTATCATCTAATAATCCTTTTTTCTTTGTTTCCTTCATATTGATAGTAGCTAAATCCATCAAGCAAATTGGCTTTTCTTTATTTTCATAAACAAATCCTCGAGATGCTATATATTCATCTAATGCCTCTTGAAATAAAGACTTGTACTTACCTTCTTCCATCTCAATATTAGTAATCTCTGTCATAAAAGTAGTATGTCTACAATGATCTGACCAATATGTGTCTATTAGCTTTAACTCCGTAATTGTAGGGTTTCTATCTTCTTCTTTAAAGTATTTTTGGCAAAACAATATATCTTCTATATCCATACCAATACCATATTTTGATTTAAAAGATAGGATATCCTCTTGGCTTGCACTTATAAAACCTTCTATTACTTCTATCTCTCCACTTGCTTCTTCTTCCATTTCAAGATTAAAACTATTAATATCTACTTCTTTCATCTCTATTGGATTTATATAATATTTCTTTATCTTCTCTAATTCGCTTTCATTAATATTCTCTAAAATTACTATCTTTGAGTTTCGAACTATTATATCTTCTTTTTTTAGTAACATTCTTATCATTTGATTTGTTGAATCTTCTCTTTGATTATATTGACCTCTCAAATACTCTACTCTAAATAGTCTTTCATTTTCTCCTATTTGAAGATTGTCATATCTATAGTCTAGTCCTTTTTCAAATAGTATTTCATTTACTATTGTTTCCTGCTCTTCTTCTGTACAATTAATTAAATCATAGACATTAAGAATCCTGACATTCTTCAAAGCTTTAATACCTAAATACTCTCTAAAATCTTTTAATAATATTTGTCCTTCAGTATTACATTGTTCCCTTTTTTCAATAAAAGTCCTTTTTGCGTTCAATTTAACCCTCCTCAAAAAATTAAACATGCCCAGCCGGGTAGGCTAAGCGAAACCTACCCGACTGGGCTTTTATCCCTTCGGTGTAATACTGACCATGCAGTATCTGTACCGCTCGGTCCAGCAAGAAAAACTCTTCGGAACCCTAGGTACACTTTCGCTCATAGATAAATGATTTTCGGTCATTTGGTAGAAACGCCCCAACCATATTATGGGACTTATATGAGCAACATATTCATTATACTTACATATTAACAACAGAATTAATATAAGTCAAGAATTGTTTGTTGAAATATCTATATTTATTACTTAAATAAAAGGCAGATAGTCGAGGCCATTGAAAAGTCAATATGATACTTTTTCAGTGGCCTACAGATAATCTGCTTTTTTTCTTATGTTTTATAGTTCGTTTATTTCTCTAGCATAGTGACATGCAACAAAATGATTTGGCATAATTTCTTCAATCACAGGGTCTACACTGTGACAATTCTCTTTTGCATGAATACATCTTGGTGCAAATCTACATCCTGGTTTTGGATTAATAGGTGATGCAAGCTCTCCTTTTAAAAGTACTCTTTCTTTTTTATTTTTTAAACTTGGTACTGGTATTGCAGATAAAAGAGCCTTTGTATATGGATGTAAAGGATTTTTAAATAAATCCTTTGAATCTGTTTTTTCTACTAACTGACCCAGGTACATTACAAGTATATCGTTTGAAATATGTTTAACAACAGATAAATCATGAGTGATAAACATATAAGTTAGATCCATTTCTTTCTGTAAATCTTGCATCAAGTTTAAAACTTGAGCTTGTATAGATACATCCAAAGCTGATACAGGCTCATCACAAACTATAAAGCTTGGCTTAAGTGCTAATGCACGAGCTATACCAATTCTTTGTCTTCTACCCCCGTCCAACTCATGAGGATAAGTGTTTACAAGTCTCTCTGCTAATCCTACAGTATCCATTAGTTGACCTACTCTTCTATCTATAGACTGTTTGTCTTTTAGAACCTTATGAATAACTAAAGGTTCTTTGATTATTTCACTAACAGTCATTCTAGGATTAAGTGAAGAGAAGGGATCTTGGAAAATTATTTGCATTTCCTGTCTCAATTGTCTAAACTTTTCATTATTTACTTTAGTTATGTCTTCACCTTTGTAGAATATTTCTCCATCAGTAGATTCAAGTAAGTGGAGAATAACTCTACCTAATGTAGACTTTCCACAGCCTGACTCTCCAACTATTCCAAGAGTATGTCCCTTATCAATTTTAAAGGAAACCCCATCTACTGCATGAAGTAGCCCTTTAGGAGTGTTGAAATGTTTTTTTAGGTTTTTTACTTCTAATATTGTATTCATATTATTTCATCTCCTTTGGTTGAACTTCACCAGTATATATTAGACATTTAACTTTATGTCCTGGTGATACTTCTACATCCTCAGGATGTTTTGTGGCACAAATAGGTTGAGCATGTGGACATCTTGGATGAAATTTGCATCCAGTAGGTAACTCTGTAGGGTCTGGCATTAATCCTTTAATTGGTTTTAATCTATCCACATCATCAAAAAGATTTGGAATAGAACCAAACAATCCAGCAGTATATGGATGCTTTGTATCTTCAAATAGTCCTTCAACATCTGAATACTCTACTATTTCTCCAGCATACATTATTGCTACCTTATCACAAACTTCAGCTACTACCCCTAAGTCATGAGTTATCAAAAGCATAGCTGTATTAAATTCTATTTTTAAGTTTTTCATTAGTTCAAGAACTTGAGCCTGAATAGTTACATCAAGGGCTGTTGTAGGTTCATCTGCTATTAAAAGTCCTGGATTACAAGCTAGAGCAATTGCTATAACAACTCTTTGCTTCATTCCACCTGAAAACTGATGTGGAAATTCATTGGACCTAGCTTCAGGTATACCAACTAATTCTAGCATTTCTTTTGCTTTCTTTTCTGCTTCTTTAGCAGAAACATTTTCATGAATCTCGATAACTTCTGCAATTTGTTCTCCTACAGTCATTACCGGATTTAAAGATGTCATAGGATCCTGGAATATCATTGATACCTTTTTACCTCTTATCTTTCTCATTTCTTCCTCTGACTCTAATAAAACATCTTTTCCTTCTAAGAATATTTCACCTTCTACTATCTTTCCAGGAGGATTTGAAATAAGTCTTAAGATTCCTAATGCAGTTGTTGTTTTCCCTGCTCCAGTTTCACCAACAATTCCTAAAGTTTCTCCTCTATTTAACTCTATATTAACACCATTTACTGCATTAACTGTACCTTCATCAGTTATATAATGTATGTGTAAATTTTTTATATTTAAGAATTCATTGTTCATTATGTTTCTCCCTTCCTATTGTTTTAATCTAGGATCAAGAGCATCTCTTAGCCCATCACCAAGTAAGTTTAGTGATAAAATTGTAATCATTATAGCTATACCAGGGAATGCTACTACATGTGGAGCGTCTCTTAAAAATTGTCTACCACCTGAAAGCATTGCTCCCCATTCAGGTGCTGGTTTTTCAATACCTAATCCTATGAAACTAAGACCAGCCGTTGAAAGTATGGCTCCTGCAACACCTAAGGTACCTTGTACTATTACAGGTGCCAAGGAGTTTGGTAATATATGTTTAATTATTATTCTACTATCCTTTGCTCCGATTGCTCTAGCAGCCTCTATAAATTCCTGATCTTTAATAGACAGAACTGACGCTCTAACTATTCTAGCATAACTTGGAACAGAAGAAACTCCTACTGCAATCATTAGATTTAGCATAGAAGGGCCGAGAGCCGAAACTATACTAATAGCTAATAAAATACTAGGAATAGATAAAAATATGTCCATGATTCTCATTATGATATTATCAAGTTTTCCACCGTAAAATCCTGCAATAGCTCCTAATGTTCCTCCAACAACTATTGCAATACCTACAGCAATTATACCTACTTTTAATGATACTCTAGCACCATGAACCATTCTAGCAAATATATCTCTACCTAATTCATCAGTACCAAGTATATGATCTTTGCTTGGTCCTTGAAGTCTTATAGGTGTATTCATCTTTATTACTACATCGTCATAATCTGCTATAACATCTGCAAATACAGCAAGCAGTATTAAAGTAACTAAGATTCCTAAACCTATCATTGCCATTTTATTTTTTTTCAGCATTCTCCATGCTTCATACCATTGTCCACGTTTTTTCTTTTTATCTTTAGTCTTTACATTATCAGACATTTTTCTACCTCCTTACATTAAATTTAAGTTTATCTATATTGTGATTTAATTCTTGGATCAATATATGCATATAGGATGTCAACAAGTAGATTAACAACACTAAATGTAACAGCTATAAAAATTACAGATGCTAAAACCATAGGTGTATCTTGTTTTTTTATGGAATCAACCATTAGTTTTCCTACTCCTGGCCATGAGAATACTGTTTCAGTAAGAACAGCACCACCTAATAAGCTTCCAAATTGTAAGCCAACAACAGTTACTACAGGTATCAATGCATTTTTAAGTGCATGTTTGTTGATTACTTTCTTTTCTAATACTCCCTTTGATCTTGCAGTTCTAATATAGTCTTGTCTTATTACTTCTAGCATAGATGATCTTGTCATTCTCGTAATTATAGCTGTAGATCCTATGCCAAGACTAAATGCAGGTAAGATTAAATGCCTTAGTGTTTCTGATCCACTAGAAGGCAAAATACCTAAATTAACAGAGAATACTAAGATCAACATAAGACCTAACCAGAATACTGGCATGGAAACTCCCATTAAGGCCAAGATCATTGTAATACTATCTGTCAATGTATATTGTTTAGTAGCAGATATAATTCCTATTGGCACGCCTAAAACCACAGCCAAAACCATAGCTGCCGCTGCAAGTTTTAATGTTGCTGGGAATCTAGTAAATACCTCATTAAACACAGGTCTTTTTGATGCATATGACCTTCCAAAGTCTCCTTGTACAGCCTTAGTTATATATCTTATATATTGCACTGGCAATGAATCATTTAATCCCATTTCTTCTCTTAGGGCTTCAACTTCTGCCTCTGGCGCTCTTTCACCAAGCATAGTCTGAGCAGCGTCTCCTGGCGTAAAATGCATAATTGTAAAAACTAAAAATGTAGCCCCTAGTATTACTGGTATCAATAATAACAATCTTTTTATGATATATTTATGCACATTTTTCCCCTCCTTATTATTAAAAATTTCGATTAATGCTTTATTTAGCAGATAAGAGAAGTAGGCGTTTCTGCCTTCTTCTCTTATTTACTTTTAATTATTATTTAAAAGATACGTTGTATATTGAGTGATGTCCTGCTGGATGTAATTTAAATCCTGTTATATTATTTTGTATACCTACATTATCTTGTGAGAAGTATAAGAATAATTGTGGTGCTTCTTCAACAATTATTTCTTGTGCTTCTTTGTATGCTACTATTCTTGCATCTTGATCTGGTTCTGTTTTACCAATATCTAGTAACTCATCTACTCTTGCATTACTAAAGAATGTTCTATTTCCTGATCCGCCTTGTTGTGTACTGTGATATAAAGCATATAGACCATAGTCAGCATCTCCAGTAACAGTTGTCCATCCTAAGATAAACATATCATGCTCTCCAGCAGCTGTTCTTGCTAGATATGCACTCCACTCTACAGTTTCTGTTCTAGCTTCTATACCTACTTCTTTAAGTTGAGCTTGTACCATTGTAGCTATTGTTTCTCTTACTGGGCTATCATTAGTCCAGATTGTAGTTTCAAATCCATCAGGATATCCTGCTTCTGCTAATAATTGTTTAGCTTTTTCTGGATTATATTCATATCCTTTTAGATCTGAATTAGCTCCAAATATTCCTTCTGTTAAAGGTCCATTTGCAACTACTCCCGCTCCTTCTAAAACAACATCTATTATTTCTTGTACATTTACTGCATAGTTAATTGCTTGTCTAACTTTTACATTATCAAATGGAGCTTTATTCAAGTTATAACCTAAATATTGGCTTGATAATGATGGTCCTTCAACTAATACAAGATTTTCATGTTCTTCAATTTTTCCTTTATCAACTGGCTCAATATCATAAGCTATATCAATTTCACCTGTTTCAAGTCCTATAGTTCTGTTTGTTCCTTCAGGTACATTTCTGAAAATTACAGTTTCTATTGCAGCAGCACCTTGGAAATAATCATCAAATCTTTTAAGAGTTATCTTGTCTCCTGATTGCCAATCTTCAAATTTGAAAGGTCCTGTTCCAACAGGTTTTTGACCATAATCTTCTCCTGCCTCAGTAACTGCTTTTTCATTAAGAATAGAAGATGCAGTATGAGTAAGGTGAGCAAGTAATGGTGCAAATGGCTCTGAAGTAATTATACGAACTGTATAATCATCTACTACTTGAATTTCTGTAACTGGTCCTAGTATATGAGCTACTTGCTCTGAGTTAAGCATTCTTTCGAATGTAAACTTAACATCTGAAGCTTTAAATTCTTCACCATTATGGAATTTTACGCCTTCTGCAAGTTTAAATTCCCATGTTAATGGGTCAATTGATTCCCATGTCTCTGCCAAAGCTGGCACTAATTCCATTTCCTCAGTAGCAAATACTAAGGTATTATAAATTTGCTTAGAAACCCTTGAAGCTGGTTGGTCATTAGTTCCATGTGGGTCAAGTGTTGGTGCATCTGCCCCTTGTGCAATAACTAAAGTGTCTTTTGCTTTACTAGCGCCTCCACCATCTCCACTACCACAACCTACTAGAGCAAAACTGATTACCATTGTTGCAATTACTAACCATAGAATTTTCTTGTTCTTAAACATCTAATCACTCCTTATGTTTTTTTATACTATAACTATTTGTACTATGAGCACTAGTTTTTTCCTCAATATCAATAGTGAATCCCTAGAATATAATAGATATAGTAATGCTATGCTGATAGATTAGAACTAGGGTACATTATACTGTATTTATGGTTTTTTGACAAACAATGATTCTCAATTCCATTTTCTATTTTTTTACTTAGAACCTAGTATGCATCATAGCTACAGCGAATATTTTTTGTTCAAAATTTCAATATATTACCAATTCCTTAAAATAAAAACAAACAGCCTGTGATCCAAAATTTATGGATCAAGGCTGTTTGTTTCTTTAGTCTATCTTCTACATTTGTTTTATGAATTTTTTAAACAAATTTCTTTTGAAATCTCTTATTTTTGTTGTATCATGCTTCATTGAATATGCTCCAAAGATTATCATCGCAATACCTACTCCCATTCCGAAGCAAGAAATACCATCTGGTACTTCTATAAAATATTTTAAACTCATTGTAATACTATTGATAAGTAAACCCCAGATTATATACTTATTCATCTGCTTATCTCTCATCTTCTATCCCCCTGACTATAATTTTTTATGATAATAAATTTTAAAGAATCCTTTGATTAATGCTGTAAATAATGTGGCTCCTAGTAGTGTGAAGAATACAATTTCATTGAAAAAACCAGATATTACAGTGGCAGATCCTAAACCAATAATGCATATTGCCATACCCATAGCACCTGTCTTTTGCATTATCATAACTGTACGCTCATCATTTTCCTCGATATATAATTTTTTCAATGACTTTTCACTCCTTATAGCCATTAAATTCTTAAGTATATCGACAATAAGTAGAATTTCAATCCCAAATAATACTCCACCATGAAAACTCATCATAAAATCAGGCATTTGTGGTAGTTTATCTTGCTTTAAAAACAAAATAAGATAACTAATCCCTAAGCTTATACCAACTACCATGAGCCATATTATTCTATAACGAATTTTCTCTCTAAATTTTGCCATATCAAATTTCCCCCTCTTCAGAAAAGTCAAATACTTCCTCAATAGTCAGTCCAAAGTATTTTGCAATCTTGTAAGCCAGAACTAAGGATGCTGTATATTTCTCACATTCTAAGGAAGTAATTGTTTGCCTTGTTACACCAACTGCATTACCTAGTTCTTCTTGGGATAATTTATGTTGCTTACGCAGCTCTTGAATTCTTGTCTTCAAAAAATCACCTCTTTGCAATGTTTGCTTTGCAATTTTAGTATAGTACGCTTTGCATTATTTGTCAAGTGTACTTTGCAAAAAAATAAAAAGTAGTGAATTTTTCACTACTTAGTTGTTGAAAAGAACTACATATTCATATTTCTATATTTTTCATATTAGTAGCACCGCTCTCTATTATAAATCTAGCTCCAATTGATGTAATTTATATATAGCCATTTCATAGGTTTTTTTATTATAATATCCTTCTTCTTTAATTCTATCTACTTCTCGAAAGTTGCATTTTTCTAATAATTTAATTGACTTAATATTGTTTACTTCTGTATATGCATACAAATCCTCTAAATTCATCTTATGAAATCCATAATCAGCTACATTCAGTAGTGCTTCCTTCATTAATCCCTTACCCTGGTAATCAGGAATTATTCCATACCCTAATTCTCCACTTCTTTCTTCCTTATTTAGATTCCAAATACTGATTGAACCTATTACTTGACTAGATTCTTTTAACTCAATAGCCCAAATTACCCATTGATTATCATCAATTCCCTTATTCATTTTGTCCACATATGCCTTAGTTTCATCAATACTTGCGTCTATTTTCGAATCTGTAAATTCAATCATTCTAGGATCTTTTCTCATTTCAAACAAATCGTTTATATCCCCATCTTCCATCCTTCTTAATTTTAGATTTTTAGTTTCAAGTCTTTGCATATTATCACAAACCCCCTTATCATAAGTTATTTAATTTAACTGCAAATAAATTCTAAAGAAAATAATCCTCTCCATTATTTTCTATATAAAAAACATAAGCCAAACAAACAGCAAACTTGGCCACCAACACTTTTTAGCTTTTATAAATATCCATCCGAAAACTAAAGAAAATGCACAAATCCATAGTCCGCTAATTAATCCATGTATAAGGTGACTAATTCCCCAAGTAAGCAACAGCCCGATACCTCCATAAGGGAAGCTTTGGCTCTTAAACCATATTTCTCCTGCTCGCTGCATTAATGCAAGTAGTAGCACTACAAGCATTGATTCTATGACATAATATATGTTTTGAAAAAGCCACACTATGGATCCTATAGAACCATGATATTGAACAAATTTTTGATATTCTTTAAAAAACTGAGGTAGGGAAGAAGAAAATATTAGTGATTCAAATATAGTGAGTGAAATACTTCCTACTGCAGCGATAATAAGAAGATAAACTAAATTATTATTCCACTTTATTGAAATCACTTCTTCAACTACATTTTTCTTTATTAGAAATTTAAATGTTAATAATCCGCCTATTATCCATAGTGCAACTACTATGCTCCAATGAACAACTAATACATACCAAGGATTTTGAAAAAATGTATTAACTTGTAGCTCACTCCCCCATATGAGCCTATCTATAAGTATAACAAACAAATCCATCCCTAATGCCAAAAACACTAATAATCCTAAGGAAAAAAAACTAAAACCAGACATCTTTTTATTTTTAATCATATCTCTATTCTCCTTTCAAGTTCACGCTAGCTTATTATAAAGCCAACCCTGTTAATTGATATTATATTTTAGTTTGACTTGGATTCAGTTTCCCAAACCTTTTTCTAATTGCATAAGTACAAGTTCTTTGAAATCCATGGGCTAACATAGGAATTATTATATTTCCTGCATCTTGATATAGGATACCAACCCATATTGAAAACCAAAATGATGCAATCAGCTCTGGCAATATATTAATAGAAAGCTTCTCTCCTTGGATAATCTCTTGTACAATAATAAACTGTAGCCAGATTATAGCATTTAGCAGTATATTTAATGGCACTAAACTATAACTAACTATATTGACTCCTAAAACAAGAAATAAATTTTGAACTAATAGCCTTTGAGGTATTTCCATTGTTGCACCATCTAAAAAATGTTTTAGCTTAAATGAATAATCAGGTTTAATTTTATGACTATTGTAAGCAATTATAGAAGTAGGAATTATAGAGACTAAAAGTAGTATTATGTTTTTCCAATTAAGTAAATTGTGGGTACTAAATATTGAAATATTGGATTTGCTATATAGCAACATTATTATAAAAACAATAAAACTCAATATTTGAAATAAATACTGACTTATAAAATCCTTTTTAAATCTCTTCTTAATGATTGAAGATGTAAATACTGTAGCACCAAAGATTAAACTAATTACAAGTGACACACCAATATACTTCAATAGTATTTTGAAAATCATATTATTCACTCCTTAAAAGTCTCTATTATACTTATTCACTAAGATTTACTTATAGAATCATTCCTATTTCTCTTTTCTTTTAATAATTCTATAATATAATTTGATTTTTCGTTTACAAAGTCATCCATTTCCTTTGCTGTAAAATATGTATATTCTCTTTCTGGATTACCATCATGTTTAGTATAAAACCCAATAATGTACTTTAATTGCCTCTCTATTGCCCCAGCAGGGTAATAATCAAGGTAATCAGGGAATGATTCTATATTTTTAAAAATCCTATGGAATATGCTGTTAGGATTTTTTCTAAAGTATAGATGATCTAAATCATACCAATCCTTTTTAATAGTCCATATAAAACTTTTATCAGTTTCTAATTTCTGATACTTTTGATCAGTTTTTTTCTTCTCATCTACCAAGTTTCCCCAATGGATATCTGTTAATAAATGGACATAGTAGCCTAATAAAAATGAATATAAGTTATTATCTTTTATTTCTTTATTTAGATATTTGTCGTAAAACTTTTCAGCTTCAGTAATATTATCTTCATTAATCCAATGACTAACTGATTTAGACGGTGAAAATTCACTCCAATCTTCATTAGGTTGTCCACAATCCGGTCCTATATTACCTACAAGAAAAGATTCTTCATCCAAACTGCAATCTACATTAAGTATAGCTTCTGCTATTCTAACATGTGCTCCCCATGTCGCCATAATACTCCTCCCCTTTATGATTAGCTTTCTATCTTTTAAGTTTTAAATAATTTTCCAATCTTTCAATTTAAAAATAACATAATTCTCTTAAATAAATATGGTTGAATCAAAGGATAGGTTAGGCTTTGAGGTAATGTATCAAATAATCTAATTTCACCTATTTCAGAAATCGGTAATTCATCAAGACTTTCTACTTGGGAATAAAATAATTGTCCAAAGGACTCTATGCCATCTCTATTTACTGAATATATACAAACTGGACTAATTTTAAAATCCTTTGCTCCAGTTTCTTCCACTAACTCTCTTGAGGCAGTAAAATTAATATCTTCATTAGTTTCCCTATGTCCACCTGGAATTTCCCAAGTCAATCTCTCCTTATGTCTTACAAATATCCATTTCCCTTCATATCTTGCCATAATAACTGCAAACTTCAACTTGTTATCTTCTATTGTATTTAAGTCATGAAAACACACTGTTAACATAATATGATTTTTCTCCCCTTTAAGCTTGTTATATTCCATTACTTTTCAATTTCTTAACTGAATGTATAAATTTTTAACTAATTTGTTTTATAAATTGACAACTTGTAAAGATACTACCTTTTTACCTTGAGCAACTGTTTGTTTTCCAACCTCCACAAACCCGAATTTCTCATGAAACTTTAAGGATCCATGATTAGGAGGATTAATATCAATTTCAGCAGCTACATAAGGTACTCCAATTAGCTTTGCATGATTAAATACCGACTCATATAAAATATTACCTAGTCCTTTGCCTTGCATTTTCAAAGATACTACGACTCTATCTATATATATATAATGGTCATAATGATTAGAAAACCAGAGATAATTGACACTATCATATTCTTTGCCCTCTTTTAATGTCAAAACAAATGCTTCAACACGACCATCTACTTCCATTACATTAGTTATTTCACATTGAGATATGATGCTTTCAAGTTTATCTTTTGTCAATGATGATAGAAAATGTACCGACTCATCATTTAATTGAAGTACTCTATCATGATCTTTTTTTTCTAACTTTCTTATTGTCATTTCTCTCATTTCTCGGCTCCTTAACTGTATTTTTATTGTCACTTCTAAGTATAAACATCCTTATCCCTTACTTATTCAACTTAGCACCTTCATGAAAATCCTTGTACTTCTCCCTATTTAGTTTGAATGTTAGCCCATCGTATAATTGACCTCTTACAATCCTAAATCCATGCTCTCTATTACACTCTTCAAAACCAATCTTTTTCATTAATCCTAATACTCTCTCATTACCAGACCAAGTTTGAGTATATATATCTCCTATTCCATTTGATAGCAAGTAATCAATAAATAAGTCCCAAGAAGCAGTTGCATAACCCTTCCCTCTGGAAGATAAATCTGGGATATCAATTCCTATAGTACAATATCCATCTTCCTTGGTATATCTGTAATTTCCATCAATATCATAGGCATTAATCCAACCAATATGTTTTCGACTCTCATCATTGATGCATATTTGAAAACTCCAACGAATCCTATTTTCATCCTTCTCTTCTGCCAGCCACTCTAGCCTTTCCTTGCGATATTTATCTGAATCAAATACCTCATTTTCATTATATTCCCAGGGAGCATCCCATAACTGCCATTCCATTTCTACAGTTTCCCAATATATTCTATCGTCTATATCAGATTCTACAAAATCTCTTAATATAACCTTATCATTTTTTATTTCCATTTACTTAAAAACCTCCCAGTACATAATTCAATTAGTTATTATTATTTATTAAATTTCCCCTAATTTTATTTGATAGTTTTTCTAGTTAAAGACAAATATAAAATTCCAACTATGGAAAGTAGTAGGAAAATAATAGTAAAATAAAAAGAAGATTGCCCAGCAGCCAGAAAAATCGATGTTGGTCCATCTGCACCACCTATGATACCTATGGAACTTGCTTCTTCTGTTTTAAAATTAAATTTAAATGCTAAATAGTTAGGCAATAAACAATTAAAACCTATGCTTATAATAGTAAGTAATATTGAAATAACAGTAAATACAGTAATTAATTTTCTTAATCTTTGATTTTTCAATTCTTTTTTTCTCCTTCTAAAAAATAATATCTTTCTATTTCTATCTTTAAAATTCTTTAATACAACTTAGTCTCCCTAAGTCCTTGCTTCCTTTATCAAATATTAATGTCATTACCTGTTTAGATTAATATAGTATCAGATTTGAGTAATTTATCTGTTATTCTTATTTCTTCAATATCTTCTCCCTTATATGAAGTTAAAGGAGATATCTCAACAGTCTTTTCATGAAGCAGACTTGCATTCACGCCACTATCCAGTAACCATTTTTTATGTAAATCTAATACCATCTCTTTAGCAGTGTAAGGGCTATCCTCACCTTCCTTATTTTTTACTGGAGCAAATTCCTCTTCTCTAGCAACCTTTAATGCTGCCATATCTGATATATGAAAGAAAATATCAAATATAAAACTTTCAAATTTATAACCATTAGGTTCCTCTGGATATTCAGTATCACCATTGATATTGGTGTATGGAATTTTTTTGTGAGCTACATGAAAAGGAATTTCATAATTAAAAAACTCCTCAAGGACTTCAAGTTTTAATAGATGATTTATTATATTAGCATTGTCATATATTAAATTTCCATCATCGTCCCTCTTCTGTGACAATTCTATAGGTAATTCCGAATACTCAACTATGGCTGGTCGCCCATCTTGGTAGCAAAGTATTCCTGTCTTTTCATCTGGATATTTTTTTGCTACTACTTTACTCCCTGATGATAATCCTGTTTCTATTGTAAAACCTAAGAAATATGGATCCGCTACTTTTACAAGGGCATTATCTATACCATTTATAAATATCCATTCAATACCTTTCTCCTTCATTTCTGAAAGTATACCTTTATCTTTAAGTGCTAAAAAACAACCACCATTTCCATTAGGTGACATACTAATTTTATCTCTTTCCTGAAGAAGTACTTTACCATTACCATCAATTGAAGGAAGCATATCTTGCTCAAAGAATGTAATATTTTCTTTAGGATAATTGAAATATTTGCTATCTTCAAAAAAACTTACTGTCTCGTGGTGATTAGCATGGTTGGTCATGATATACCAATTAATATACTTACCACATTTCCTCGATATATTTGCTATTTGTTCACATTGTAGCTGAAAAAGAGATTTATGAGATGGCAAGCCAATATCAAAAGTTCCCTTAGGTCCTGAACATCCTAGTCTTGTTCCTTGCCCTCCTGCTAGAAGAACAACTGCAACTTTACCTTCACTCATCTTCTCAATTCCAACATCATATAAGCGTCCTCTATCTTCATTATCTATATCAACCCAATTATATGCTTTGAGAGGTTGTAAATCCTGTTGATTTTTATTTATTTCAGGATTTGTCATTTTCTTATATAAAGAGCTTATTAGTTCAAAATCAATTGACAAGATTTGGTTCAGCAAACTTTCTTTTTCTTCATCTGCAAGCTCATGAAAATATCTTAATAGATGTTCTTGTCCATATTCACATACAATGCTTTCTACTTCTTGTATTTTTTCTTTCATTCCCTATCCCTCCAACCCAGCCTTATATAAAGATACATTATTATTTCTATTTCAAAAATGTATTCTTCTTTACTAGCCTATAATCCTCAATTCATCTGTATATTCACCATTACTATAAGCAAATGCCTCATGATGAATATCACTAAAAAATAAATGAAGATACTTGTCCATATTAGGTGCTAATTTCATAGTTAACAATTGGTCCCTGTTTACCCAAAATACTTTCCCTTCTCTTGTTTCATTTATTAATTCACCGGAGTACTTATCTGTTTTATAAAGAAAGCACATCCATCTTTCATAATTCTCAGTATTAAAGTAATTTACTATGCCTGAATATTGTAAGTCAGTAACATTAAGTCCTGTTTCTTCTTTCACTTCTCGAATAGTAGATTCAATAAAACTTTCTCCATACTCTATATGTCCACCTGGAAATGTTATTCCTCCCCATCCATCCTTTGGCAACTTATCTTGAACTAATACCTGATCACTCTCTTCATTATAGACCATGCACATATTGTATAGTTTATAACTTGGCAAAATATTCACTCCTTCATATTATTAGAATCCAAACAAAAAGAATCGTCCTTCTATTTGGGTTACTTACATTCAACTATCTTTTGATTCCATGAATACTGCCCTACTTGTTACTTCTAGTCCACATTTTTCATATAGTTTTTGCGCATGTATATTATCCGTATAAAGTCTAACCTTAATTGCTTCTGTTTCTCTTTGAACTTCATATGCTTTTTCCATAAGTTTCATAGCAATTCCCTTCCTTCTAAATTCAGGGTCTGTCCACAATTCTTCAACGAAAACTACTCCTTTGCTCCACTTCCCTATCTTAGGTATATATACTAGCATTATCCATCCAACGAATCGACCTTCACAAAGGGCAGCAAAAACATAAAAACCTTGGTGTTCAAGTTCTAAAAATGCATCCTGGAAATTTAAATTTTTATTCTTTTCTTTCTCTTCCTCAGTCCTTTCAAATCCATTCGACCTCCAATATACCATATCATCAAACATATGATAATTACCTTTGGTAACTTGTTCAATGACTATATCTAAACTTTCCATTATTTTATCATCTCCAGAATTTTATTGACTGTACTCCTTACACTTATATTTGTAGTATCTATCTTTAAGGTATCCATATCATCATAAAGTCTTAAATTATTAATGCTATTTTCAATTTGCTCTTCTGTCCTTCCATCTTCTAGCATTCTTTTTCTAAGAAGTTCAGAAGAAGATGTTAAAGATATTTTATAAAGTTGAAATTCCAAATCGTCTAATTCTCTTAGTATTATTTCAAATATCTTTTTATTTCCAATTACCCAATTAAAAATCACATATTTGTAAGAGGAATTATTTAAGTAATTCTTTAGTAAGAAAGTGATATTTCCCTCAACCATCCTCTTGTTTTCTTCATTAACAACAAAAGGGTTCATCATCCAGCACCAGTCACCATCTAACCATACTGAGTTAAAAATTGATTTATAAAGCTCTTTACAGACAGTGGTTTTTCCAACCCCTGCTACCCCATTAATAATAATTAGCTTTTTCATAATACATTTCCTCATTTAATATAATTTTCATCTTTTATTCAATATATAATTAATCACACCCTTCACACTGGAAGAAAAATCTGGAATGTGAATTCTTCTATTTCTTTAAGATTCATGCCTTGATAACCTTTTCTGGTAGTTTATCAAATAGAATACCAAGAGATTCCCTATTATGAATCCTTGAAATAGCCTCTGCAAAAAGAGGTGCAACTGATATAATTTCAATCTTATTGGAATCGTGAATACATGGGTTTACAACTGTATCTGTACTTATAACCTTCTCGATTGGACTATTTTCTATCTTATCTACTCCTTTTGAATTGAGAAGTATATGAGATAAACATGCAAATATTTTCTTAGCACCTCTTTCTTTCAAAAATCCTGCTAATTCTACTAAGGTTCCGCCGCTTATGCTAAAATCATCTACAATTATGGCATTTTTATCTTTAACATTTCCAATTAGTTCCAATACTTTAGCCTTTTCATCATGACCCTTTCTAGTCTTATCTCCTATTACTGTAGAAACACCTAAATGTTGCGAAAACTCTCTAGCTTGTTTTGCATAACCAGCATCAGGAGAAACAATAACATAATCATCCATATCCATATTCCTTATATATTCACATAATACTGGTAATGCAAATAAATGATCCACTGGTTTCTTGAAGAAACCTTGAATCTGAGGACTATGTAAGTCCATTGTAACTATCCTATCTGCTCCAGATAGCTCTATGGATTCTGCACATACCCTTGCCCTTATGGATACTCTGGGCTCATCTTTTTTATCTCCTTTTGCATAGCTGAAATATGGCATTATTGCCGTTACTGAACTGGCACTTGCTCTTTTAAATGCATCCATCCAAAATAAGATTTCTACAAATTCATCATTTGGATTCAGACCTATAGATTGTACAAGATATACATCCTTGCCCCTTACAGTCTCCCCAATCCTAACAAAGGTATTACCTTCTGAGAATGTAATTACCTCAGATTTACCAAGTTCAACTCCTATATAATCACATATCCTCTGAGCAAAACCTTTACTTGAGCTTCCACTAAAGATTTTTATTTCACTACTCATCTTAAATCCTCCTATTTCTTTCTATTCCCCTCAACATTAAAATTTACAATATCTTGAATTAAATCTGCATCTAAATCTCTGTCATTAGGTATTTGAATTGTGCCATTGGAGGTCTTGTAGCTTTGGAGTTTTTCACTAAAGAATTGAACTGCTTCTGCTCCACTATATAGACCAATATGTTTTTTATGTGCTGCAAAATGGATCACATTGCCCTTGAAGTAAAAGGTAGGCATACCCCAGCTAATTTTCTCTGTCAATTCCGATGATGCATCTAAAATGATCTTCCTAAGTTTTATTAGTTTAGGTTGAATTTCTTCTGAACATGTAGCAATATATTCATCAATAGTTTTTATTTTTGTGTTCTCTCCCATGTTTCTCTCCTTTTTTAGGTCATTCTTATAAAATGTTAAGTATGAAATCTATCAGTTAATCTTCATAGTATTTTAATGTTTTTGGAACATGGATTTCTGGATAAACTAACATACCATTGAATTGCCTATTTACTGGTAAATCTATGATATGATGAGGTATCTGAATATCAATAGATAGACTGTTATCTGGCACAGTTTTAAAATCAACAAATACTGTTTTATTTCCATAAGCTTTCATTAGATAGGAAATCAAAGAGCCTGCTCTCAATTTATCATCTGCTTCATAATTAAAAGAGTCTGGTCTGTAAAGATTAGAGCGGATTTCACCCTTATATGTATTACAAAAGAAACTATAAAGGCCATTTGGATCATCCTTATATCGCTCTTTTAATCGCATACCGAGCCATTGAAAGCTATCATCTTTAGTTACATTCCAATGCAGTATCAATTGGGCATGCCATGCACCAGCATTCACTAACAATTTTTCACCTTCCTTTGATTCATCAATTGCTTTAAATACATATTTTTCTATAAAATCTTCACGATCAAAATCATCCCAATTAGCAAGAATCTCTGCTGATTCTATTTGTGCTTCAGTAATATACTTTATTTCTTCTAGCTGTTCTGCATCTATCCCTTTGATTTGTCCCTTTTCTAAGGCTTCTTTTATCTTTAAAGCATCACTATTATAAGAAGTAAATGTATGAGACGGAAGCTGATATAGACTGATCATATGTGCTAGGGCTGTCTGGTACTCTGTCCTCATATGGTTAAGATCAAAACCAACATATGATATTTGTTCTTCTTCTCTCCCTTCTTCTCTCAATCTTTGATTGAAATTAGCCAACTTTTCAATCATTATAAAGTCTACAAATTTTTCATCTGCTTCTAATGTACTTAACTTTCCTTTGATATAGTAGTCGATCATCAATCCACTTGAGCTACTGGTCTCTTGCAAATAATATCTGAATCCATGGTCGTGTAAGCGCTCTAGTAAGCTCCCCATCATTTCTTGATGTTCTTGAACATAATGCATTTCTCGAAAGAACTACTTTATAATCAGAGAGTGTATCTACCAATTCATCTGGAATGCTGTTACTTGTATTATCAAAATCAAACACAATAGCATTTTCTACACAATAGTCAACTATGTCCTGTGGCTTTTTTATTAGCCCATCATTGAACTGAGGCTGGCTACAACTAGTCAATATAAGTAATGTAATACAAATATTTAGAACAATTAAGTTTTTTATTTTCTTTTTCATATTTAATCTCCCTCGCTTATGTTCATTTATGTAGAAACATATTAATTCTCCATTATTACTTATTCTACATATTTCTTCATATTCCTTCTTTTGTTAAAAAATAAATTCGGACAATTAAAATAAAGAGTCCCCTAAACTTATAGTCTAAGGGAAATAAATATATTTCTATATTCTAATTTACCAATATCCTCTATTTCCAATCAATAACTCTCTTACCTAGATATATATCTGGCTTTCCTAATCCGTTTGCATCTGGCATAACACCTATGATTTTATATCCTAATTTGAAATAAAACTCATACGGATGCCCCTTAAAGTTCTTAATATCTCTAATCCTTTCAAATAAATTATCATATATATCTACATTGGATAATGATGTCATATTGTTTTCATCATCACTCCCTACTTGAATTGTAATGCCCCCTCTTTCCCTTACTTGCTCTTCCAAATCTTTAACTAGCAGCTTTCCTATCCCTTTCTTTCTATTCTTCATGTCAACTACTATGGGATGTAACTCCCATACATTCCCGTCATACTGGCTTATTCCACCAATCCATCCTACAAGATTATCATTTTCATCTATAGCAATACGACATATTCTATCTGAACTTAAACATTCCTCAAGCTCTTCCAATGCAGATTCTAGATTAGGCCATGCATCTGGCCAGTCCTTTTTAAAGCCCTCTACTAATAGTTGAGCTGCTTGGAGAATATATTTATCATCTTCTCTTTGCAATGTTTTAATTTTCATTGTTTCCCTCCATTTATCAGCTTGTTCATCCCAGAGTTTTCCATTCCCTTTTTAATAATCCATATACAACACAATTCACATAACCATCACTAAGCAATTCTCCGTCTCTTATAATACCTTCTTTAGTAAATCCAAGTCTTTCAGGTATAGCTCTACTTCTAAGGTTCTCCTCCGCACATCTAATTTCTATCCTATTAAACTTATAATTATTAAATGCAAAATTAATGAGCTCCTTGCAAGCTTTTGTCATTATCCCATTCCCTAGATATCTTTCATTTAACCAATAACCTATACTTATTTCTTTGATAGTCCTATTTATGCTATGAAATCCAATAACCCCAGCTAATTCTCCCTTATACCATATGCCTGCATCAAAGCCATTGTTAGCTGCGTATTTACTTTTAGTACTCTCTATAAATACTCTTGTATCATTTACAGATATGGTATTGTCTACCCAAGGTAAGTACTTTCTCAAATGGTCTCTGCTTGAATCTATTAAATTAAACATTTCTTGCGAGTTCCATATCTCAAGCAACCTTAGTTCAACATCTTCATCTATTATATGTCTAAACATTATCTATCACTCCATTCTGCTCTTAATAAATCCAATGTAATCTTTTACTAACTCTTTATCATTAATTTTTGAAATTGCTTTCCAATTTTTAATAGCAAGTATTACAATTATTCCCTCAGAAATAGTTAGATAGCAATCCTTTAAATCAAATACAAAAAAACCTTTTAATAATATATAATCTAAGCTGCCATTCCAGAAAATCTTATCTATTAAGGAGCATATAGCACCTGAAAAGAAAAAGACTTTTATTATATTAATTATTTTCTCATTTATATTTTTGCTTTCTAAATATTTTAAAACAGAATAAACAAATAATACAACGACTAAAACTAAGACTATATGAAAAGCCTTACTCCAGCCAAATTGAAATATAGAATTAATCCATGAATAATTATCATTTAGTACAGGCATAAAATACAATATGTTCTCTAGTATTGGAATTCTTACTCCATAGTAATTCTTTACTATGATCTTTATTCCTTGCTCTAGGGCTATTAATATTAAAATAATGACTGGGATAATTTTATTTCTTGATTTTATTAGTATCACTCCAATATTATTATTCTAGGTGGCAAGTATTTCCTTCATAAAAAAACTTAACTGATACTTCTCTGTAAAACCCACTTTTTTATACAAATTAATTGCTTTTTCATTTTGTGCATTCACACAAAGTGTAATGGAATCAATAGAATTAAATGAAAACAACCATTTTAATCCCATAGTTAATAAAATCTTACCTACACCTTTACCTCGTTGCACTTCATTTACTGCAAAAAATTCAATATTCCCTTCACCAAACTCTGGCTCTGCTTCAACATAAATATAAGCGATTAGTTTATCAGCCTCTTTACAAACGAATACTTTTCTATGATTGTTTAATCTTGATATTATCTCTTCTCCACTGTAATAGGTATTTGGAAAAGATTTATCATGCAATTTCTTCATGGCTTCATAATCTTTAACATCCAATTCCAATAGGTTTACTTCATCTAAACTGTCTATATTCTCTCTATAAAATTTTAATATGCTTTCTTCGCTTTTCTTACTGAAGTCAAGGATATCTGCTAATTTTAGACAGTTTGAATTCTTATTGTTAATGAACATACTAATTGATTCTATCTTCTCTGGAAGTATTTCCATCATCTTTTCCCACATATCAGCTGCAATACTCCAGTTTTCTTTTTTTATAAAAGGTCCCCATATTTCAGCACTATTTCTTTCCATATCTGCATCAAATCCTAGTACCCCAATCACTTCATCATCTTCTCTAGCAATTATAAAACTTTTATCAAATTCTATATCTGTTATATCCTCTATTAATGAATTTGCTATTTCTTCACTATTCACGCCACAATATGCAATATGGCTCTCTTCTATTATATTTAAATCAGCTATGAAGTTACTGATTTTGTTTATCTCTTCCTTTTTAGCTAATGCGTATTTTACCATAGTCATTTCTCCTAACTTTTAGCATTGAACTCCTCCAAGAGTATTGAATACATTCTCAAATCTTTAAATCTTCCATTTTTAACTACATCCTGCCTACGGGTTCCTTCGTACTTCATGCCCATTTTTTCCATTACTCTCCACGATCCCTTGTTGGATTCAAAGGCCAAGGCATATATTCTATTTAAGTTCAATTCTTTAAATCCAAACTCAACTATAGCCTGAGAAGCATCTGTGCAATATCCTTTACCCCAATAAGGGACTCCAATCCAATATCCTAATTCAGCCTTTTTATGAACTTTATTTATGCCCATAAGGCTTATTGCTCCAATTAACTCTCCAGTTTCATTTTCAACTATTGCATAAGTAATACTTGTCTCATTAATCAAATTATCCTTGTGGGTATTTATCCATGATTCAGCCATACCATCTTCATATGGATGTGGTATATTTAGTGTTGTTTCTGCTATTTTTGAATCACCAGCCAATTTTTGCACTATTTTTGAATCTGATAACTCAAATGGTCTTAATATTAACCTTTTAGTTTTTATTATTGTTTGTATTTCCATTATCTCTCCCCCTATTATAAATCTCTCTTATCTCATCCCAATCCCAATGTACCATTCTTACTCTAAAAACATTATACATCTTTTTCAGTGACTCATCATCTGTTCCTAACCATTGAAATGCATCATGCTCATCTGATAATCTTACTTCACCTTCTTCTAATTTACATAAGTAAATGATTCCTGTTATTTGATGATTCTCCTCAACTAAATTCCATGTATCTAATAATTTTATAGGCTTGACAGCTAGTCCTGTTTCTTCTAATATTTCTCTCTTTAAGGTTTCTTCTGCTGTTTCACCAAATTCCATTCGACCACCAGGCAATTCCCATAAATCCTCTTTTACGCCATTATTATGCATTACTAAAAACTTGTCATTATTAAAAATTAACGCCTTAATTCCCATTTCCATTCTCTTATTATTCACTTACCTCAACCCCTTTACATTAAATCCTTCAATGAATACACCATATTCCCTTTTCTATCTACAGTACTGCTAGAGCATATCATTGAGTTTATTATGGCTTCTTCAGTTGCTTCAACAGTTGCTTTGAAAACTCTGTTTATCTTATTTTCATTAATTATCTTAATATCGACAATGTCATTTTCCTCATAATGTTTGATTATGTTGGCTGTTGAAAATCCTATGACTACTTCACCACTTCCATTACCTGTGTAGCTTCCAGTTCTAGAGATTCCAGGATAGACCCTTTTTATTACTCTCTTTAATTGCCTAGATGATAAGGGAATATCTGTAGCTAATATTATGATTATAGAACCCTTATCCTCTGTTGAATTCATTTTATCTATCTTATCAGCTAATCTAGGTCCTATATGATCTCCGTTTAAAGCAAAGTCCTTCAATGTACCAAAATTACTTAAAGCCAGTACACCTATTGTATATGAATTGCCTCCAAGCTGGACAATTCTAGAGGATGATCCTATTCCACCTTTTAAGTCATAGCATATCATGCCTCTACCAGCTCCAACATCTCCTTCAGCAAATTCAGTACTAGATCTTTCTATGGCTTCATAAACATGTTCTTCCTTTATATGAAGTCCTCTAATATCACTTATTACCCCATCATTACATTCGCATATAATAGGATTTACAGTGCCAGTGGTGTCCCCAATATCCTCGTTATCCTTTAACATATATCTTACCAGTGCTTCATGGGCTGTACCAACACTAAGGGTATTAGTAAGTATAATAGGTGTTTCTATAGTGCCTAGTTCTTCAATCTGAATAAGTCCTGTAGACTTACCAAATCCATTTATTACATGACATGCAGCGACTAACTTATCCTTAAATATATTGCCAGTATGGGGTAATATTGCAGTTACTCCAGTCTTTATAGCTCCTTCATCCAAAGTCACATGTCCTACCTTTACTCCCTTTACATCAGTAATTGAGTTAGTATTTCCAATTGCAAAAGTACCTATATTAATTCCATAATCTCTAATTTTTCTATTTCCCACCGTACTCCCCCTTAATTATCCATTCTACAAAGTAAATTGTCTTATAATATCATAACCATAGCATCAAATGCAATACATTTTCCAAAATCTTATAGCATTTAAACTATACCTACTGGAGCCATATATACAGCAAATTTATCTTCTTCATGATAAATTTGTATATATTTATATTCTATACTTTTTTGCAAATTCCTTCTTATTGATAGTGTTTTTCTAATTCAGATGAAAAACCTACTGTATTTAGATAAGATAGGGACATGGTTTTTTATTCCATGTCCCTGTTTTTTACTTCATTAACTTAACTAAGTTATTAAACATTTCTTTGTTTTCTTTTATCTTGTTCTCATTACCTAGAACACAAAGGTAATTTTCTTTCATAGTATCAGCTAACAATGGAGCCAGTGACTTGATGTTTTGAAGATTTGTCGATAAAACTTCATCTCTTGTTTTTTGAATATTTTCTTGTTTTGCATTTGATATATATCTAGTAGTTTCTAATTGTCCCTTCATATGAGGAGTCATAGCTGGTTCTAGTCTACTTATGGTTCCAATGATGTATTGTGTTAATTCGGATTCGTCTATATTCAAGCTAGAAACATACTCTGGCATATTATCATATACAGATACTGTTTCAACAAGATTAGGATCACGATAGGAAAAAGTAGTTAGATGTCCATTTTTCTCAAAGGAAATACCTACACCATAGGCTCCACCCTGTGCTCTAACTCTATTATGCAAATAGTCTCCATTTAATATAGTTGCTAAAACCCTCATGCTACCATTGTAAGTGTATCCTAGCTTAGTGAAGTTATATCCTTTTGCTACATATTGTACATTGGCTGATGAAAGTACTCCCTCATTTAATCTTTCCACAGTAAAACTATATTGCTGTGAGGTAAACGCTTCTTTATTTAACTTGCTAGTGACACCTTCAAAATTATCTTTAACAATAGATAAGTCTTCTTCATCTCCTGTAAAACTTATAATTAGATTGTTTTTGTTAAATATAGTATTATAAACTTCATTTAGCTTAGATATTATTTCTTCCTTTTTATTATCAAAGTTCTCTATTGCATCAGATATAAACCAAAAGTAGTCTAATCCACTTAATTTCTCAGTATATTTCCAAGGTGATGAAAAATATGAACCTACTCTTGCAGCTGCTACTGCATTACCCCTTTGGAATATCCACATTTCTATTCTAGATTTAATCTTTTGAAGTAATTCTTTAATTCTCTTTTCATCTTCTATTTTTGTATCTTTTATTAATTCTGAAATCAATTCCATTAATTTAGGGATATTTTCTCCTATTGCCTTTCCTTTAACTACTAGTCTAGGGTTAAACTTTTCACTTTCTCCATCCGCTACTATTACTTTAGTATCAAATTCTATTCCACCAGTATTTACATATATGTCATTAGATAGCTCTAAATAGGATTTTTCCTTGGTATCCATTTCTCCTAATAGTCCTGCTAATAGGTTTATATATGGAATATTTTCTTCCTGGATCATAGAAGTATCAAAATAGAAATCCAAATATGCAATCTTGCTAGTAAATATATTGTGGAAAAGTAGAGTTATATCATTTTCCTTTATTACTTCTTGAGGAATAGCCTCAGCCTTAGAATTTACATCTGATACTGCTAACTTAGGCACTGTAGCTTTTGCCTCTTCAGTATCATCAGATAATTGCATTTCTTTAAGTTTATTATTTTCTATAACTAAAGCTTCTATTTGCTCATCACTAAGGGATTTTTTATACTCAACT
The DNA here is from genome assembly GCF_031460495.1 of Tissierella sp. Lineage (NCBI taxonomy): Bacteria > Bacillati > Bacillota > Tissierellia > Tissierellales > Tissierellaceae > Tissierella > Tissierella sp. The sequence continues at coordinate 291,991 of NZ_JAVKTS010000003.1, forward strand.
AATCTCTCTTCTAATACCTTTTCCTTTTCTTCTCCAAGACCTTTTTTCGGCTCTATAATCACAAGTGAGCTATGGGAATTATTGATAATATTGTCTTTAATATATTCTTCAAAATAAGCAGTATTTATATTATCTCTAAGTTTCTTTAAGGTATCTCCATACTTAAGATGACTTATTGGGCTACCATCATAAAGCCAACTATTCATGGACGCTATATAATAAATAATACCTTTTGTTGGGAACTTAGATGCTTCTCTTAAATCATACTCAACTATATTGATACAAGCTTCTATTAATTTTTTATCCAATCCTTCATTTACTAATTTATTTAGGGTATCAAATATTAGCTTTTCAAATTCTTCCTTTTTATCTATGGAAGTATTTTTTGCAACTATCCCAAAGCCTGGCTGCAAGCCTCCTACATTAATTGAAAATATATCTTCACCAATCCCTGCATCTATTAATGCCTTCTTAAGTGGTGCAGCTGAAGACTCTATCAATATTTGTGCTATTACATCATTCATTAGATAATTTTCTAATTCTTTACCATCTTTTAATACAAAATTAAGACTTAAATATACCTTATTCTCATCACTATCATCCATTCCTATTGGATAATAATCTTTTACTTCTCTTCTTTGTGTAAATGCTTTTTGCCTCTCTATTTGAGAATCAATATTGGCCTTTTCAAAATTTATTAGATAATTTTCATTTATATATGAAAGTTGTTTATCTATATCTCCATTACCATATAAGTATATATAGCTATTGGAAGGATGATAAAATTTTCTATGGAAATCTAGGAATTCCTCAATGCTAAGTTCAGGAATTACATCTGGATCTCCACCTGCAGAATATTGGTAACAAGTGTCAGGATATAGAGATTTTCCTATATTCTCTGCTAATATCTCTTCAGGAGATGAATATGCTCCTTTCATCTCGTTGTAAACAACGCCTTTATAAGTTATCTTATCTTCTTTGTTGAAAATCTCATGATGCCAGCCTTCCTGCATGAAAATCTCAGGTCTTTCATAAATCTTAGGATAAAAAACTGCATCAAGGTAAACATCCATTAGATTAAAGAAATCCTTTTCATTTCTACTAGCTACAGGATATATGGTCTTATCGCTAAAAGTCATAGCGTTGATAAATGTTTGTAATGATCCCTTTACCATATCCATGAATGGTTCCTTTGTAGTATACTTTCTAGAGCCTGCAAGTACACAGTGCTCTATGATATGTGGCACTCCTGTGCTATTTGATGGTGGTGTTCTAAATCCTATAGAAAACACCTTGTTATCATCATCATTTTCCAAATGAAGTAACCTAGCCCCAGACTTTTCATGTTGAAAGATTCTTGCTACTGACTGTAATTCATCAATCATATTTTCTTCTACTAATTTAAACCCATGATAAACTTTGTTAATCTCAAACATTGGTTTTTCCTCCTTTTATATGTAAAGCTAAAATAATCTACACCTGATAAACTACTTCGAAATCTTCAAAAATTACAGGCATATTATTTTTGAATTCATAGCCAAGGTCTTTTCCTTCCGATGTGAAAAAGCGAGTATGTCCCTCACGCCAAGACTCCAAAGAATCATCTTCACCCTCGCGTTTACAAATATCATAAGTCATATCTTCAAATGGAATAATTGTTAATGCAGTTGTTTCAATAACACATCTTGGCACACCATCCCAATCAGTGACGATACTAAGGTCACCAACTTCGGGTATACGATCACCTTCAATTTCATATCCCCATAGACTACTAGCTGTAGCCTTTTTTTGTCCAATTAATACCAATCGTAATAATTCATTGGCCCATTTTTCACTTAATTCAAAATGAAATACATCTAGATATCTTGTTGTTTCATCTCTGCTTGTCTCTCTTAAAAACTTTTTCCAAAATATATCAATTTCTTCTTGAGAATATTTTTTATTTTCCATTATTGCTACCTCCTATTCTAATTCCAACCTTGCAACAACTTCACCACCTGAGATATCTCCATTTTCAACAAATCCAAAGGAAGCATATAATCTACGAGCAACTTCATTTTTAGGATCATAGGATAGATAAACAGAAACTGCGTCTCCTTGTGGAAATGTTTTGATCAAATCTAATGCCTTAGCAAATGCTTCCCTCCCATATCCCTTTCCTTGAAAGTCTTTGTCAATCATGAACCTACAGATTCCATAACTTTCTTCTGAATAATCATTCTCTTCAGCTGTATCGTGGTACATCATCACAAAGCCAATAACAGTCTTGTCCTTACATATTGCATAAGACATAGGCGGAAGTTCATCATTTAGTAATGCAACATATGACTGTGCTAAACTATACATATTTGATGCAATGAAATCATCCTGCTCATCTTTAACTCTAAGTTTAATACAACTTTCCCAATTGTCCCAAGTAATCTTTTCTAAAGTAATCATCTCTTATCCCCCTTGAATAGTATAGTGAAATTGATATATTTTATTTTATACAAAAATTGTGCCAATCTAATGTTAAGAATTAGGATTATGAATTGATACAGTCTTTTTATTTTCAATTATCAAACAAATACTAAATAAAATCTCTATTATAATCATCATAATTGCAAGCATATAGGGTTCAAAACTTATGCCTATAATCAACGATAAAATTGGAACTAAAATAGCAAACACTATATAAGATTTAGATTTATATAGCCAACCGTATGGTAGCAAATGTGCTCCAAAAATCATTGCTATTACCATTATCATTTTTTCAGGTAGTGTTGGATATATCCACATGGCAATCAATAAATATAGAATTTGATTTATAGAAAAAAGAACCCCCAGGTTGGTTAAAGGATTTTGTTTATTTTGAAAATCTACCTTGATTATTTTGGATATTAAAAATGCTAAAGGCATTAGTGGTGCTGTAGCACAGAATGTTAGCAAATTCTTGGTTAAAATAGGTAATGATGATAGATGAATAATGAGCACAATACCCCAAATAATAATTGATGCTAATATGAAGTGTAAGCCTTTCTTTTGTTTAATTGAACAATCCAAGCGTAATTCTTCTAGGTTCATAATTAGTCCTCCTATGTATGTAATATAATAGATTAAGATTATTGCACATCGACATATTCTTTAGTGCTATGGCAAAATTCAAATGAATTAGTATTATCAGATGTCATTATCTAATCTAGTTAACAGTATTTACTCATCAGCCAGTTTATTGCATCTAATATGTCGTCAGCTATGTAATCCGAATCAATTTCTTTCCAAAGATGTCTATACTCATTTAAACTTCCTTCACCCCATCCTGTCTTTACTAGAATCCTAATTGCTCCCACAGAGTTTGCTGCCATCATATCAGTGCCAACATCACCGATAACAACACAATTTGCTAAATTCAAATTATAATCTTTAGCTGCTTGGATCAACATCCCTGGTTTTGGTTTTTGACATTCACAGCTTGAATTCATCTCATGAGGACATATATATGAATCTGTAAAACCATAAGCTTCAAACTCTTTTCTAAAGTCCTCAACCTTTGCTTCTCCCCTATATATCCTATGCTGATTTGTAAATGCGAATATCTTTATCTCTTTTTCCTTTAATTTTTCTATTGCCTCAAAGAAGTTCTCATATGGTTGAAATTCATTTGGATGAATAAAATGACCATCTCCACCAATAGTACCATCACGATCTAAAAAAACAGCTTCGATTTTCAACATTTTCTCCTCCAAATCTCATATCACACATAGCTGGTAAATCTAATCATATCTTGGAAAAACATAATGAATGTAACTTACTTAGTTACGCTCAAAATAAAAGAGACTAGGAAAAAATACTACTCATTACAGGCATATGCCAGTATCTTTTTCTTTTTTAGTATAGTAGTTTTTACTTTTTTCGATTTCGTAGAATATCTCCCAGTTAATTATTTTAAGTAATTATAAAGTTATTGCACATCACTCTGGCAGACGGTCTATAATAATAATTCTTTCATTTTATGTTTATAAAGTTTTGCAGTTTCGTGATAATCCATAATAATCCCTTCTTCTCTCACAAAATTTCCATATCCTCTAGGCTCTCCTTTTAATCGTGGGAAAAGTTGGAAATGCAAATGATTCCTTTTGCCATCACATATTGTACACATATATACTTTTTCTGCACCTAAAATCTCTTTATGTAGTTTAATTATTGCATTTGATACTTTTAATATATATGTTCCTAATTCAATAGGCATCTCAGAAATGTCTTCATAATGTTCCTTCGATACAATAATTGTCTGCCCAGTTGCTCTTGGGTATCTTTCAAATTGACATCGTACCATATCATCCTCGTAAAAAATTAAACCATCATCAGGGAATATATCTCCTGAATGAAAGTTATAACATCCAAAACATATGCCTTTTTCTTGCAATTCTTTTATCCTTTCAAATCTTTGATTTAGTTCTTTTTCTTCCCCTTCTGATAGCTTTTTTACATACACTTTAACATCTCCTTTTAATATCGTTAATAAAAATTTCTACTATAAATTAACTGTCATCTCATATTTTCCTTATACTCAACCTACCTCTACTGTTATTTGATACCTATTTATTAGTACTCTAGTTTCATTATATAAATAATGCGTCTTAACTCATAGGTACTATTCAATTATATCTATTTTAGTTACAGTTCCTTGATGAAAATATAATTTCCAATCTGAAAATTCTTTTTTCCATATGGAAGTTCTTAATGTTTTTATTTCTAAATCTATTTCATATGCAAGATAGTGTGCAATTATTAAATCTTCCTTAATTTCGTCTATTTTAAAGGCAAGTATCTCAACATTCTTATCATTATCTAAGTTATTCAAATACTCTATGATTGAATTCTTATCAAAAACTTGCCCTGATTTCCCAAATTCAATAAATTCATCGTGAATTCTATCATTTAGATTTTGTATATCATCACAAAACTTTTTCACAAAAAAGTCATTCTCATATTTCAATATCTGCTGTTCTAACCTCATAAAATTTCCCCCTTGAATTAAGTTTAATTTTCTTCTTAATACGACGCTTAATTTACTGTTATGACGCTAAAGACAAATTATACGAACTAATAATCAGATTTTAAATCTACTATCTACTTTAATTTCATTTTATAAATAGTAGATTCATGTTCTACACCAGTGTTATGATTTTTAAAACTACTAGTTATAACTTGTTGATAACCTTATTGGTAATTCGCCATATAAGAAGATGATGAACTAACTTAACTTCGTATTATGCTTATCTAACATATGAGCGGTCACCCAAACGAGATATAATGCGTTTTTTATCCGAATCTTCATGCATGAATGATACACCGCCTGAACCACCCTGCATACCGCATCTATTAAGCATTTCAACATCCAAACCAAGCCATATTGAGTGAAATATGCCCAAAGTGATGCCATGAGAAACAATAATAATATTTTCTTCTGTACTCTCCATTATTTCACTGTGAAATTCTAAAAGACGATTCCAAAGTTCTCTCCTGGATTCTGCGCCGTTATATTGTTTATCATCAATAGTTTTTATCTGACCCAAATCGTTTTCCCGCGCCCATTCTTTTGATTTTCCATTCGCCTCACCCAAATTTATTTCCCTCAACAGGTTAGTTGGTATCGGCCTAATACCCAAAAAACCTGCTACAATTTTTGATGTATTCTTTGCCCGCAGTAAATCAGATGAATACATGATGTATTTTTTGTCCTTGATTTCTTGGGAAAGATTCTCACCGATTCGTTTAGCTTGCTCAATTCCAACCTCAGTTAAATCCCAGTCTGCCCATCCGCCAAGCATTCTATTTGTGTGCTGAACGGATTGTGTATGCTGTATTGTAATTATGTTTTTCATAAAAGCATCTCCACCTTCCAATTATATAAATAATAGTTGGTTCGCAAAATTTTACTAATGCGTCTATACTAAGTTATAAAATTCCCCAGTTCAATATATAATGACCAAAATATTTACCAATTTTCTCTACTTCAGTCATTACTATCTTAATCTTTTCCTCTTTTAAGAACCAATTATCTTTTTTTATATCCCTCTCATCTATAATTGCAGAAACCATAAACTTAATATTTCCTGGAAATACTGTTTGATAAGTCATTAAAGCTCGACGTGAGTGATGTGCTTTACATGCCAATATCACATTATTTACATTTAAGTTCATTGATTCTATTACTTCCCAAGAATTTCTTGCATTATCGAAGGTATTTTTAGCTTGATCTTCTTTTAGTATTGCTTCTTTAGGTACACCTAGCTCTAATCCAATCCTTCTTAAAAAATTCCATTCAGTTTCGTTAATTTTTGAATTATACCCTCCTGAAGGCAAAATATATGGTGCTAAGCCTCTATGGTAAAGTTCTGCAGCTCTCTCCATCTGTTGTGGATGACTGCCACCAGGCACCAATATAATATCTGCTTGTGAGATATGGTTTTCGACAAATACAAGCTCAGTTATGCAATCATAAGGTTTCTTCATATGATTTCTCACTCCCCTACAATATTTAGTAACTTCCTAGCAAATTCTCTAGCTCCATTAACTGCTTCTTTAGTCTGAAATGATGCTAGATTATCCTCATCTCTTACAGAATACATACCCATGTAATTTAAATTTGAGTGTTTACATAGTCTTTTAATTCCTGTCTCAAAGGGACTTGTACCATATTCTGCATCATAGCCATGTGTTGCAATTATAGCTAAGTTTTTCCCTTCCCATAAAGAACCTTTTGCACTACCATAGAACTTATTAAGACCATAATGACGATCAAGTAAAGCTTTCATTTGTGATGTACAATACCAGGAATATATTGGTGTAGCTAATACAATACAATCAGAAGAAATTATTTCCTCCATGATTCCTAATACATCATCATGCTGCACACATCCATAGCTATCATTAATATTCTGGCAGGCATAACATCCTTTGCATGGCAAAATATCTTTTTCTGCCAAAGCTATATATACAACATCAGCCTTATCATTCTTCAATTCTTCTATGAATGGTTTTAATAATTCAGCGGTGTTTCCTTTTAATCTAGTGCTTCCCATTAATACACAAAATTTCATCCTCTTGTCACCTCTCAATTAACTATTCTACAAATATTTCTAAATTCCTTCTTATTTTTGAAAATATGTTTTACAATAATTGATTAAAGCGTCTATTCTTTAGACTAATTAGTAGTTTAATATATAAAAAGAGCATTCATTTTTATACTTGAATGCTCTTTCTATTAATATTTAAGTTATTATCCTAATCCCCTAAAAAAGGATTTTCAAATGCTGTATTATATGGAGATTTTTTTGCAAAATCTTTTGCTTCTTTTTCACCCTTTTCAGTTGGTAATAATGTTCCAGGTCCACCAACACATCCGCCTGGACATGCCATACCTTCTAGTAAATATCCATTAAACTTTCCTGCTTTTGCCATTGCAAGCATTTTGCGACAATCTGATAAACCGTTTGCATTGTGTGTTGGTATTTCTGTTCCTGGGTGGGCTTCTTCAATACTTGCCTTCACTGAAGCAGCAACTCCTGATGCAAAAGCAAAATTTCTTCCTTTTGTCGATGCATCTGCTACAACTTCATCCTCTTCAATTTCGGAAACATCTATATTTGCCGCTACAAATATTGCAGCAAGTTCTTCATAGGTAATTACAAAGTCAACATATGGTCTGACTTCATCTTCCATAGCTTCAATCTTTTTAGAAACACATGGTCCTATAAATACTATTTTTCCATCTGGACTTCTCTTTTTTATAGCCTTGGCGGTTTCAACCATTGGCGTATTAGATGAAGAAATATATTGGTATAGGTCTGGGAAAAACTTTTTCGCAGTCATTGTCCAAGATGGACAACAGGATGTGCCTAAAAATGGTTGTTTTTCTGGCACTAATTCTGGAAACATTTCAGCTTCATGCTTAGCTGCCACATCAGCACCTAATGCTACTTCAATTATTTCTGTAAATCCCAAATCCTTGGCAGCTCTTACAAT